>NZ_JBWQTU010000011.1:0-243053 GCF_056619925.1 Halalkalibacter sp. HAAS-P013 | reverse complement strand
TGAGACGAACCCTTTCTCTTCGTAATACAACGTGAATTACTTCTAAGAATAACTCCATGAATAATCATCCCCGTAGAAGAGAAAGGGTGAGCCAGGACGTTGCCAGGCGGGAACGCACCGCATAGAAATAGGAGAGACGGACATACGCAGCATAATAGTAGAGCGCCAGAAGGAGCAACATCTTCATTGAATAAGCCGATGGTTACATCGTGAAAAGACATCTTAAAAAACATCATGTCCCCCTGTGAGACGAACTTCTTTTTTTTGTAAGCTTCACAGAGTGCTTCTAAGAAAAGCATCGTGCCTTCCTTGTAGAAGAAAAGAAGTGAGTCCGAGCTGTTTCTCTTCGTAGCGCAACGTGAATTACTTCTAAGAACAACTCCATGAATAACCCTCCCCGTAGAAGAGAAATAGCGAGCCAGGACGTTGCCAAGCAGAGGGTGCTCCAACTTAGAGATGATTGATTGTTATTGTCTAGAAAAAGAGGACACATAAACAGAAATAACACTCCGACAGAAAATCAAAGAGAACCGACAGTAAATGCACTACTTTGGACAGTAAATCCTCCACTTTCGACAGAATATCCCTCAAAGTAGGACAGTAAGGCGTTATGTGCCTCACTTTTTCAACACTAAATAGGCGTAGTACTTCACCAAACAAAATCCACAATAGAAATGCGGGCTTAAAAAATGAAAAAATCCCCTCTGTACAATAAATCTCTGCATTGAACAGTTGATTCGACCTCTTAAGATGTAATCCCACCGTATATTCCTAGTTACAATGACAAAATTTAAGAATAACTATGAATAAAGTTGGGAAGCTATGATGAACAAAGAGCAAGTAATCACATTAATTGACGAAAATACAAACCAAATAGAGCAACTCCTTAACAACAAAATTAATATTTGGCTAGACTATATTTTATTCTCAGGTTTTTGGTGGCTTGGAGTAGCCTTATCCATTGTTCCATGGGTTATTTGGCTTATCTTCAGAAATAAGCAAAGTACAGATCGTTTACTGTACGCAGGTTTTTTTGTTATGGTCACTGCTCTTATTCTTGATATACTAGGATCTCAATTTGGTTTATGGCATTACAGGTATAACGTGATTCCTATAGTGCCTAGTTTTCTTCCTTGGGACATCGCTTTAATGCCTGTAACAATCATGTTCTTTTTACAAGTGAAACCTAAAATAAATCCGTTAATGAAAGCTGTTTTATTTGCTTTAGTCGCATCATATGTTGCTGAACCGTTCTTTACCTGGTTAGAAATATATCAACCAAAAACCTGGCGTTATAGCTACTCAGTCCCCATACAAATCGTCATTTATTTAACTGCACATTTTATAAGTCAGAGAAATCGTTTTTTAAAGTTAGAGTGAGCAAGAAAGAGACTAGATCACGTAACTCACACGATCACTTTCCCTTTTGGTTCCGCTTCAATGTAACGAATCAATCCTCGAAATATTATTAACCCATTTTATTTCATGTATAAAAAAGACCAAGAGGTAAGTTTACACTATCTCTTGGTCTTATCATTATCATGCATGATTAGTCAATATTTGGTGAAGCTAACGGTAAATCATCGCTAAGGCTAGGTGAGTTTATGCCATCGATTCTTTCTGTTAGTACATATAAGCCCCCACACACGTTACACCAACAAACAACTACCGAATTTGCTAGAGAGCTTTTTACAGACAGCTATGAAGATATTGAGCGAATGCTGAATGTGTTTGCGAATGGTCAAATTGAGGAACGTCAATTTGCCGTTCCAATGAGTTGGTTTGAAAGCGAACATTCATTACAAGAAAAGAATGATTTATATATTGAACTCGCAACTTCATTTTGTGTGGAAGCCATTCAGCAGTGTCTTCAGAATCAAGTTTTTTTGAAAAAAGAAATTTCTGAAAAAGATGTAGATGCCATCATTTTAGTGTCAAGTTCGGGTATGTCGACTCCTAGCTTAGATGCAAGAATTATGAATTATCTACCTTTTTCTCCACACACAAAAAGGGTCCCTTTATGGGGGCTTGGGTGTGCGGGGGGAGCAGCGGGAGTAAGTCGAGCTTATGAATATTGCAAGGCATTTCCAACTGAAAATGTGCTAGTGGTTTGTGTAGAGCTCTGTAGCTTAACTTTCCAACGAAATGATCACTCAAAAAGCAATCTAGTCGGAACATCTTTATTTGCAGATGGGGTTGCTTGTGCGCTTGTGGTAGGGGACCAATCTGAAATAAAAAGACAAGCGAGAAAAGAAGTACAGCCGTCTATTCTATCTACGCAATCGACACTAATGCCGCATTCTGAAGATGTAATGGGGTGGGATGTGAAGGATTCGGGCTTGCATGTGGTCTTTTCAAGAGACATTCCAACCATTATAAAAGATTGGTTAGGGCCGAATGTAACCAGTTTTCTAGAAAGAAATCAAATAGAAGTGGATGATATTCGTTCATTTATAGCTCACCCTGGCGGAAAAAAAGTGCTAGAAGCTTACGAAGAAACGTTAAAGTTAGATGAGGCTATGACGAATGTTTCCAAAAGTGTCCTTAGGCAACATGGAAATATGTCGTCGCCAACTGTACTTTATGTGATGGAAAAATTTATGATGCAAGATCATTCTCATGGTGACTATGGTCTTATGGCAGCTTTAGGACCAGGGTTTTGTTCGGAATTAGTACTATTACAATGGAAGGAGCTGCAGTAATGCTTGCTATTTACGTTTTTATTTTGCTTATAGTCGTACAAAGAGTGATTGAAGTAGTCATTGCTAATCGCAATGCTAGATGGATAAAAAGTCAAGGTGGGTATGAAGTCGGGAAAGAACATTATAAACAGATTGTAGCGCTTCATTCTATGTTTTTTGTTTCATTATTAATAGAAGTGTCTGTCATCGATAGAAGTTTTGTTCTCTGGTCAATCGCTCCGTTACTCGTCTTTCTTCTCGCACAAATAGGGCGAGTATGGGCATTATCATCACTAGGAAGGTTTTGGAATACAAGGATTATGGTCTTACCTGGTGCAAAAGTGATAGCGAAAGGTCCGTATCGTTATTTGCGTCACCCTAATTATGTAATTGTTGTAACAGAAATCGCATGTCTCCCATTAATATTTCAAGCTTATTGGACAGCCATTGTCTTTACGATCATCAATGCTTTTGTTCTCTCTGTCCGAATTAAGATGGAGGAAACGGCTCTGGAAGAGGCCACAAATTATCAAGAAGTGTTTGAAAAGCGTAAAAGGTTCATCCCTAGTACTAATGAAGAGTAGAAAGTGCTTTACTTATTCTTTCTATATAAGTAAAGCCTTTTATTTCTTGATGAAGTTTGGATAGGGCGATAAGATGAACAAACAGGTAGTTTAAGGGAATGGAGGCACAATATTGGCTAAAAAAAGAAAAGAACGGTTTGAAGTAGGAGAATCAGAAACGATTGAAGCTTGTCTAGATCGAATGAAAAAAGCAGGTTACCAACCTGTAAAAAGGATAGAAAAGCCTATCTTTAAAGAAGAAAAGGTTAACTCAAATAAGGAATATGTACCGATCCGCCAGCAAATTATTTTTGAAGGGATTTTAGTAGAAGGCGAACAATAAAAAGTCTGACATTTTTAATGTTCGACATTTTGTTGACAGTATTATAGGATGCTTGTAAGATATACCTATAAGAACGAACGAAAAACGAAATACGCCTCATATAATCTTGGAGATATGGTCCATAAGTTTCTACCTGACTACCTTAAATAGTCAGACTATGAGGGAAAGTGGGGGATACTGAGAAGTTATTTTCTCTGTATCGTTAAAAAGCGTGGATGCAGCTTCCTTTCTCTCAAAATGAGTAGATTAAGAAAAGTTGTTTCTGCGCTTTTTTTAATGTCATGATTTAAATAGGATAAAGATAAGTAGTGGAGGAGATCGACGATGAATCCAAAAATTGGTGTCATAATGGGAAGTACTTCTGATTGGGGTACGATGAAAGCTGCATGTGACGTTCTTGATGAGTTAGAAATTGCGTATGAGAAGAAAGTAGTTTCAGCACATCGGACTCCGGATCTTATGTTTCAATATGCGGAGGAAGCAAGAGACAGAGGCTTAAAGGTTATTATTGCCGGTGCAGGTGGGGCGGCACATTTGCCAGGAATGGTTGCAGCGAAGACGACAGTACCTGTCATTGGTGTTCCTGTCCAATCGAAGGCATTACAAGGTCTCGATTCCTTACTATCGATTGTCCAAATGCCAGGCGGAGTTCCTGTTGCCACTGTAGCGATTGGCAAAGCTGGTGCTACGAATGCTGGGTTGCTTGCAGCTCAAATGCTAGGTGTTTACGAGACCCAGGTAGCTGATCGCCTAGAAGCAAGAAGAGAAAAAACAAAGCAAGCTGTATTAGAAAGTAGTGATCAACTATGAGTCGAATCGTTACCCCTGGAGCGACAATAGGGATTATCGGTGGTGGTCAACTTGGGAGAATGATGGCAACTGCTGCTAAGCAAATGGGTTACCGGATTGCTGTTTTAGAGCCAACAGAGGATTCACCGTGCGGACAAGTTGCTGATATAGTGATTGAAGCTGCCTATGATGATGTTACTGGCGCTAAAAAGCTTGCTGAAGTATCTGATATAATTACTTATGAATTTGAAAATATTGATGAACAAACAGCAAATTGGCTGACAGAGCAAGCTGATTTTCCTCAAGGTGCAAAGGTGTTAGGGGTTACTCAGCATCGTTTAAGAGAGAAAGAGGCAATTCAAAATTTAGGGATTCCAGTTGCTCCGTTTCGAGCCATCCATTCGTTAGATGATATAGAAGAGGCAGCAGCAAAGCTTGGCTTCCCAGCTGTGCTAAAAACATGCCGTGGTGGTTATGACGGCAAGGGACAAAGAGTTGTTCATGATGTAGAGCAACTGAAGCAAGGGGTAGAAGAATTACTGAAAAGTGGTGAATGCGTGCTAGAAGCTTGGATTCCTTTTACGCTAGAACTTTCGGTAATCGTTACACGCTCACGAAACGGAGAGACTTCGGTCTTTCCTGTATCGGAAAATGAACATCGAGACAATATTCTCTTCCGCTCTCATGTTCCAGCTCGAATTGATGAGACAGTAAGTGAGCAAGCGAAGGATATGGCCTTAAAGATTGTAACAGGGTTAGACGTCGTTGGAACACTTGCTGTAGAGCTTTTCATGCTTGAGGATGGCAGATTATATACTAATGAACTCGCACCACGTCCACATAATTCGGGGCATTATACGATTGAAGCTTGCAAAACGTCTCAATTTGAACAGCATATAAGAGCCGTGTGTGGCTTGCCACTTGGATCGACTCAGCTTTGGTCTCCGGTTGTAATGGAGAACATCCTAGGTGAAGATTTAGCAGGTGTACTTCAATCCGTTACCAATTTAAACGATGTGAAACTGCATCTTTATGGTAAAAAAGAAGCGAAAGTAAAAAGAAAAATGGGTCACTTGACGGCAACAGCTAACTCAGTAGAGGAAGCATGTGAGAAAATAGAGCGACTGCAACAGGTTAATATCCTTAAGTAATATAATTAGATAAAAGCGGAGGCTGGTTATAGATGATCGAACGTTATACTCGCCCTGAAATGGGAGCTATTTGGACAGAGGAAAACAGATTTCAAGCTTGGTTGGAAGTAGAAATTGTTGCTTGTGAAGCTTGGGCAGAAATTGGAGAAATTCCAAAAGAAGATGTAAAGAAAATTCGCGAAAATGCAAGCTTTGATATTAATCGAATTAACGAAATTGAGCTAGAAACTCGTCATGATGTAGTTGCTTTTACACGTGCCGTTTCTGAAACGTTAGGCGAAGAAAGAAAATGGGTTCATTATGGATTAACGTCAACAGATGTTGTTGATACAGCTCTATCTTATTTATTAAAACAAGCTAATGACATTTTACTTGCTGACATTGAACGCTTTATTGAGATATTAGGAAATAAGGCAAAAGAACATAAATACACAATCATGATGGGACGTACACATGGTGTTCACGCAGAACCAACTACGTTTGGTCTAAAGCTCGCATTATGGTATGAAGAAATGAAGCGTAATTTAGAACGTTTCAAACATGCAGCTGAAGGAGTACGTGTTGGAAAGTTATCTGGAGCTGTTGGTACATTTGCGAATATTGATCCATCAATTGAGGCATTCGTATGTAAAAAACTTGGCCTTGAAGCAGCGCCAATTTCTACTCAAACTCTGCAACGTGACCGTCATGCCGAATACCTAGCAGCTTTAGCGCTTATTGCTACTTCAATTGAAAAGTTTGCTGTTGAAGTTCGTGGTTTGCAAAAGAGTGAAACAAGAGAAGTAGAAGAGTTCTTTGCAAAGGGTCAAAAAGGTTCGTCAGCTATGCCACATAAACGTAACCCAATTGGTTCAGAAAATATGACGGGACTAGCTCGAGTGATTCGCGGCTACATGATGACAGCGTATGAGAATGTTCCATTATGGCATGAGCGTGATATTTCTCATTCATCTGCTGAACGTATCATTCTTCCAGATGCAACGATTGCTCTAAATTACATGTTAAATCGTTTCGGAAACATTGTTAAAAACTTAACTGTATTCCCTGAAAACATGAAACGTAATATGACTCGCACTTATGGGTTAATTTATTCTCAACGTGTTCTACTTTCTTTAATTAACAAAGGGATGGTTCGTGAAGAGGCATATGATTTAGTTCAACCAAAAGCAATGGAAGCTTGGGAAAAAGGCGTCCAATTCCGTGAATTGGTAGAAGCCGAAGAGAAAATTACAAGTGTGTTAACTCCTGATGAAATTGAAGAATGCTTCAACTATGAACACCATATGAAGCACGTAAGTACGATTTTTGCAAGAGTCGGATTAGAAAACTAATAAAGAGAAGAGGGCTTGCCCCTCTTGTATATAAAAAATTCCAATATTTCAGTTTTTGGAGGTTAAATCATGGAAAAAGGCGTTTTGCTATATGAAGGAAAAGCAAAGCAAATCTATCAAACAGCTAATATAGACGAGCTTTGGGTTAGCTATAAAGATGATGCTACTGCATTTAATGGCGAGAAAAAAGAAACACTAACAGGAAAGGCTAGGCTGAATAACGAGATTACTTCTTTAATCTTTTCTTACTTAAATGACAATGGCGTTGACAGCCACTTTATTAAAAGGCTCTCGGAAACAGAACAGCTGGTAAAAAAAGTGGAGATTATTCCACTGGAAGTAGTTGTTCGAAATGTAGTCGCAGGCAGTATGGCAAAGCGTCTTGGAATTGAAGAAGGAACAGCGCTTGAACAGCCAATTGTTGAGTTCTATTACAAAGATGATGCACTTGGAGATCCGCTTGTTACAGAAGATCATATTGCAATTTTAAATGCAGCAACTAGCTCTGATTTAACAATCCTTAAAAAGAAAGCATTAGAAGTAAACAAACATTTGATTAATTTATTCGATAACATGAATGTACGCTTAATTGACTTCAAATTAGAATTTGGCCGTACAAGTGACAATGAGATTTTGCTTGCAGATGAAATTTCACCTGATACTTGTCGACTTTGGGATAAAGATACAAATCAACGTTTTGACAAAGATTTATTTAGAAGAAATTTAGGAAGCTTACAAGAAGGTTACCAAGAAATCTTATCACGCTTAGGAGGCGCATCATGTACAAAGTAAAAGTTTACGTTACGTTAAGAGAAAGTGTTCTAGATCCACAAGGAGGAGCCGTAAAACGTGCTCTTCATACAATGGAGTACAAAGAGGTTGAAGAAGTACGCATCGGTAAATACATGGAGCTTACAGTAAACAGTACTGATAATGTGGAGCAGCGTATCGATGAAATGTGTTCCAAATTACTTGCCAATACAGTGATTGAAGATTATCGTTTTGAAATCGAGGAGGTTGTTCCTTCATGAAATTTGCAGTAATTGTTTTTCCTGGTTCGAACTGTGATTCAGATATGTTTTTTGCGATTCAGGATGCCCTGCAAGAAGAAGTGGCTTATGTTCGCCATGATGAAACATCTTTAGAAGGCTTTGATGGAGTTCTTTTACCAGGTGGATTTTCATACGGTGATTACCTTCGTTCTGGAGCGATTGCTTGTTTCTCACCTATCATGGATGCAGTGAAGAAATTTGCAGAAGAAGGAAAGCCGGTTCTTGGGGTTTGTAACGGATTTCAAATGCTTCTTGAATTAGGACTGCTCCCAGGTGCCATGAAGCGTAACGACGGATTAAAGTTCATTTGTCGTCCGACGGAACTAAAAGTTGCAAACAATGAGACGATGTTTACAACAGGATATAAAAAGGGCGAAGTCATCACGATTCCAGTTGCACATGGTGAAGGTAACTATGAATGTGATGAAAAGACATTAGAGGCGTTAGAAGCAAATAATCAAGTTGTGTTCCGTTATGAACAAGCTATCAACGGATCAAAAGCTGATATTGCAGGTATTACAAACGAACGTGGAAATGTACTTGGAATGATGCCACACCCTGAACGTGCTGTGGAAGCATTACTTGGCGGCGACGATGGTCTGCGTTTATTTCAATCGATCGTAAGAAATTGGAGGGAATCTCATGTCACTACTTCTTGAACCAACAGCTGAGCGTGTAAAAGAGGAGAAGCTTTACCGCGAAATGGGTTTAACAGATGAAGAATTTTCAATGATTGAGGAGATCATTGGTCGAACGCCGAACTGGACAGAGACAGGTCTTTTCTCGGTTATGTGGTCGGAGCATTGCAGTTATAAAAATTCAAAAGTTCTATTGAAAAAGTTTCCGACAGAAGGAGAACGCGTTTTGCAAGGACCTGGTGAGGGTGCTGGTATTATTGATATTGGTGATGAGCAAGCGGTTGTGTTTAAGGTTGAAAGTCATAACCACCCATCAGCAATTGAGCCATACCAAGGGGCTGCAACAGGTGTAGGTGGAATCCTTCGTGACGTATTCTCAATGGGAGCTCGTCCAATTTCACTTTTAAATTCCTTACGTTTTGGTGAATTAACGTCACCACGCGTCCGCTACTTATTTGAGGAAGTGGTTGCAGGAATCGCAGGTTATGGTAACTGTATGGGAGTTCCAACAGTAGGGGGAGAAATTCAGTTTGATCCTTGCTATGAAGGCAATCCACTCGTTAATGCGATGTGCGTTGGTTTAATTGATCATAAAGATATTCAAAAAGGACAAGCAAAAGGTGTCGGCAACACAGTTATGTACGTAGGTGCTAGCACTGGTCGTGACGGGATCCACGGGGCAACATTCGCTTCTGAAGAACTTGGTGAAGATTCAGATGAAAAGCGTCCAGCTGTACAAGTGGGAGATCCTTTCATGGAGAAGCTATTACTTGAAGCATGTTTAGAGTTAATTCAAAATGATGCTCTTGTTGGAATTCAAGATATGGGAGCTGCTGGACTTACATCATCTTCTGCAGAGATGGCAAGTAAAGCTGGATCTGGTATTGAAATGAACTTAGATCTTGTTCCACAACGTGAGCAAGGCATGACACCTTATGAGATGATGCTTTCTGAGTCTCAAGAGCGTATGTTAATCGTTGTGAAAAAAGGCCGCGAGCAAGAAATTAAAGAAATCTTTGATCGTTGGGGATTATTATCTGCTGAAGTAGGTCATGTAACGGATGATAAGCGCCTTCGCCTTCTTCATAAAGGAGAAGTTGTTGCTGATCTTCCAGTTGATGCATTGGCAGAAGAAGCACCAGTTTACCATAAGCCTTCTAGCGTTCCGGCTTACTATGAAACGTTCCAACAGCAAGAAGAAAAGACGCCTGTTGTTGAAGATTATAAAGAAACTCTCCTTAAGCTATTAGCTCAACCTACGATTGCTAGTAAGGAATGGGTATATGATCAATATGATTATATGGTTCAAACAAACACAGTTGTTGAACCAGGTTCAGATGCTGCTGTCGTTCGAATTCGCGGTACAAGAAAAGCACTTGCGATGACAACAGATTGTAACTCTCGCTATTTATACCTTGACCCTGAAGTAGGCGGTCAAATTGCGATTGCTGAAGCGGCACGTAACGTTGTGTGTTCTGGTGGGGTTCCACTTGGATTAACGGACGGTTTGAACTATGGTAGTCCTGATAAGCCTGAAATTTTCTGGCAGCTTGAAAAGTCAACAGACGGAATGAGTGAAGCTTGTCGTGTTCTAGAAACACCAGTCATTGGTGGAAACGTGTCGCTTTACAATGAAACAGCTGGGGTAGCTATTTATCCAACACCAGTTATCGGTATGGTTGGTCTAATTGAGGACATTGATCATATTACGACTCAAAGCTTCAAGCAAGCAGGAGACGTGATATATCTTGTTGGAGAGACAAAACCTGAATTTGGTGGAAGTGAATTACAAAAGCTAGTTGAAGGCGATATTTCAGGAAAATCTCCTACGCTTGATTTAGAGCTAGAAAAAAGACTTCAGAAGCAACTTTTAACAGCGATTCGCTCTGGTCTTGTTGCATCAGCTCATGATGTAGCAGAAGGTGGAGTAGCGGTAGGTCTTGCTGAATGTATGACTTCTGGTGAAGTGGGAGCAACAGTTTCGTTAGCAGGTGAGACGACGGCAGCTTTATTCGCGGAATCACAATCTCGCTTTATCGTAACGATTCCAAGTGAAAAAGCAGAGCAATTTGAACAACTAGTTGCTGCTACAAAAATTGGTGAAGTAACAGATTCAAAATCTCTTGTAATTAAAAATAATGAACAAGGTGTCATTCTTGAAACAACACAGGATGAGATCGTAACGGCTTGGAAAGGAGCCATTCCATGTTTGCTGAAATCAAAGGCTTAAATGAAGAATGTGGTGTGTTTGCCATCTGGGGACATAAAGATGCTGCTCACCTAACTTATTATGGTCTTCATAGTTTACAGCATCGCGGCCAAGAAGGTGCTGGGATTGTTGCAACAGACGGAAAGCAATTAAAAGTTCATAAAGGATTGGGCTTGGTTAACGATGTGTTTAGTCCGAATGATTTTGATCAGCTAAGCGGGCATGCTGCTGTTGGTCACGTTCGTTATGCGACAGCTGGAGGTGGGGGATTTGCCAATGTGCAGCCCTTGCTTTTCCGCTCACAAATGGGAAGCTTGGCAATTGCACATAACGGAAATTTAGTGAATGCCAATAGCATGAAGCATCAATTAGAGAGTCAGGGGAGCATTTTTCAATCCACATCTGATACGGAGGTAGTTGCTCATTTAATTAAGCGCAGTGGCTACAATACATTAGAAGAACAGCTTAGAAATGCATTAGCGATGTTAAAGGGTGCTTATGCTCTCGCTGTTTTAAATGAAAAACAATTAATGGTTGCACTTGATCCAAACGGTCTTCGTCCTTTATCGATTGGTCGACTTGGTGATGCATATGTGATCGCATCAGAGACATGTGCGTTTGATCTGATTGGTGCAAAATATGAGCGCGAGGTAGAGCCAGGTGAGCTTGTCATTATTGATGATAATGGTCTTCGTTCAACTAGATTTTCAGGTTCTGCTACAAGAGCAATCTGTAGTATGGAGTACGTTTATTTCGCACGTCCAGATAGCAATGTTGATGAAATCAATGTTCATACATCTAGAAAGAATCTAGGGAAGCAGTTAGCAATTGAATCTCCTATTGAAGCCGATGTTGTCACAGGGGTACCGGATTCTAGTATTTCTGCGGCAATTGGGTACGCTGAACAAGCTGGAATTCCTTACGAATTAGGTATGATCAAGAATCGTTATGTTGGACGTACGTTTATTCAGCCATCTCAAGAGCTGCGTGAGCAAGGTGTGAAAATGAAGCTTTCTGCTGTGCGAGGCGTTGTAGAAGGAAAACGTGTTGTTATGATTGATGACTCGATTGTACGTGGTACAACAAGTAGACGAATTGTGAATATGTTACGAGAAGCTGGTGCAAAAGAGGTCCATGTGCGAATCAGTTCCCCTCCAATTAAGAATCCATGCTTCTACGGTATTGATACATCTAACTCAGGTGAATTAATTGCTGCGAACCATTCTATCGAAGAAATGCGCGAAATGATGGGAGCAGATTCGTTAGCTTTCTTATCAGTAGAAGGATTAAAAACGGGGATTGGTCGTTCTGATGAAACATCAAACTGCGGTCAGTGTCTAGCGTGCTTTACAGGGGAATATCCAACGGAAATTTATCCAGATACGTTACATCCATACGCAAAGGTTTAGAAGGAAGGGAGCAAGGAGAATGTCAGAAGCTTATAAAAAAGCAGGAGTCAGTCTTGAAGCAGGTTACGAAGCAGTTGAGCGAATGAAGAGTCATGTAAATAGAACAAAACGTTCTGGGGTCATGGGATCACTTGGTGGCTTTGGAGGAATGTTTGATCTATCTACATTAAATCTAAAGGAGCCAGTACTTGTTTCTGGAACTGATGGAGTAGGAACAAAGCTTATGCTTGCCTTCATGCTAGATCGTCACGATACAATTGGTGTCGATGCCGTTGCAATGTGTGTAAACGATATTGTTGTTCAAGGAGCAGAACCACTCTATTTTCTAGATTATATTGCATGTGGCAAAGCGGTTCCTGAACGTTTAGAAGCAATCGTCAAAGGGGTAGCTGATGGCTGCGAACAAGCAGGTTGCGCTCTTGTTGGTGGAGAAACGGCTGAAATGCCTGGGATGTATAGTGAAGATGAATATGATTTAGCGGGTTTTGCTGTTGGTGCTGTTGAAAAGCAGCAAATCATCACTGGGGAGAAAATCAAACCAGGAGATGTTGTCATTGGGCTTTCATCTAGTGGATTGCACAGTAACGGTTTTTCATTAGTTAGAAAAATTTTCCTTCATGATCATTCGTTTTCTTTAGATGACCAAGTCGAGGAACTTGGAAAAACGTTAGGGGAAGAGTTGTTAACTCCAACGAAGATTTATGTTAAACCTTTGCTCGCTTGCTTGAAGAACCATACTGTCCATGGAATGGCACATATCACTGGTGGTGGATTTTATGAAAATATTCCACGTATGTTACCGGCTGGTGTTGGTGTGAGTGTGGATAACGGATCATGGCCGGTTCCTCCTATTTTTAACTTGCTTCAAAAATATGGCGAGTTAACGGAAAAGGAGCTGTTCTCAACATTTAATATGGGGGTTGGAATGGTAGTAGTCGTTCCAGAGGAAGAACATATTCCAGTTCTACGTACACTTGAGGAGAATGGTGAATCCGCATATATTATAGGACGAGTAGAAGAGGGTACAGGTGTTACCATTGGAGGCATTGAGTAATGATGAAAATCGCTATTTTTGCTTCAGGGAGTGGGACGAATGCCGAAGCAATTATTTGTGCTGCTAGGGACAGACTCCTTGATGTCGAAGTTGCTCTCATTGTTACAGATAAACCACAAGCAAAAGTTATTGAAAGAGCGAACCTGCTCAATATTCCCTGTTTCATTGCTGATCCAAAAACGTATGAAACGAAGGCTGCCTATGAACAAGATATCATAATAGAATTGGCTAAAAGGGAAGTCTCATTTGTTGTGTTAGCAGGGTATATGAGGTTAATAGGGCCTACTTTGCTAAACTCCTATGAAGGAAGGATGGTCAATATTCATCCTTCCTTACTTCCTTCTTTTCCTGGCTTAGATGCGATTGGACAAGCTTTTAAAGCAAAGGTGAAGATTACAGGAGTCACTATTCATTACGTCGATGCGGGTATGGATACCGGTGAAATTATTGCACAGGAACCAGTACGAATTGAGGAAGATGACACGGTTGATTCCTTGCAGAAGAAAGTCCAGGCAGTTGAACACGAACTATATCCTAAAACAATTCAAACAATCATAGATCGTACGAAAGAGGTTGGGTAATTGATGAGTAAAAGAAGAGCGTTAGTAAGTGTTTCAAATAAGGAAGGCATTGTTGAGTTTGTCGAAGCTCTTGTCGCAAAAGGCTTTGAAGTAGTTTCTACTGGCGGAACAAAGAAAGCTCTACAAGATGCGGGAGTACCTGTTATTGGTATCTCGGAAGTGACAGGGTTCCCAGAAATTTTAGATGGTCGAGTGAAAACTCTTCATCCGAATATCCATAGTGGTTTGCTTGCTATGAGAGAGCGCGCTGAGCATCAAGAGCAACTAGCTGAACATAATATTTCACCTATTGATTTAGTAGTGGTTAACTTGTATCCATTCAAAGAGACGATTGCAAAGCCAAATTGTACGTTTGCAGATGCGATTGAGAACATCGATATTGGTGGACCTAGTATGCTTCGTGCAGCAGCAAAGAATCATCAGCATGTAACCGTTGTTGTTGATCCGAAAGATTATCCAACAGTAATTGATGAACTTTCTAATGAGCAAGATGTAACGGTCGAAACGAAGCGTCGCTTAGCTGCAAAAGTATATAGACATACAGCAGCTTATGATGCATTAATAGCCGAATATTTAACGGAAGCTGTAGGTGAAGAGGAGCCTGAAACATTTACAGTGACATATGAGCGTAAGCAAGGTTTACGTTATGGAGAGAACCCTCATCAAAAGGCAACATTCTTTAAGAAGCCTTTAGCTGATGAAAGCTCGATTGCTAGTGCGGTTCAACTTCACGGAAAGGAACTTTCATATAACAACATTCATGATGCTGATGCAGCTCTTGCTATTGTAAAAGAGTTTGATGAGCCTGCTGTTGTGGCAGTTAAGCATATGAATCCATGTGGAGTTGGTACAGGGCAGTCCATTGAACAAGCTTATGGGCGTGCATATGAAGCTGATCCTGTTTCAATTTTTGGTGGTATTGTCGCTGCAAACCGTGAAATCGACGAGGCAACTGCAGTAAAAATGAAGGACATTTTCCTTGAGATTATTATCGCTCCTGCTTTTACACAAGAAGCACTTGATGTTTTAACAGCAAAGAAAAATTTACGTCTTTTAACTGTTCCAATGACTAAGCAAGAGCAACCTGAAGCGATGCTGACATCGATTCATGGTGGTCTTTTAGTTCAAGATGAGGATCATTATGGAATCGACGAAGCAACGATTTCAATCCCAACAGATCGCAAGCCAACCGATGCAGAGTGGGAAGCTCTTAAATTAGCATGGAAAGTTGTTAAACATGTGAAGTCAAATGCAATTGTATTAACAAATGGACAAATGACTGTCGGTGTTGGAGCAGGACAAATGAACCGTGTTGGTGCTGCTGATATTGCTATTACGCAAGCTAGTGAGCGAATTGAAGGAGCTGTAATGGGTTCAGATGCCTTTTTCCCAATGGGGGACACTGTAGAGCTTGCCGGTAAAGCAGGTGTAACAGCTATTATTCAACCAGGTGGTTCAATCCGTGACGAAGAATCCATTGAAATGGCTAATAAATACGGAATTGCAATGGTTATGACAGGAGTAAGACACTTTAAACATTAAAGGAGTGTTCAAATGAAAGTTCTTATTATTGGTAGTGGCGGTCGCGAACATGCCATTGCTTGGAAAGTTGCTCAAAGCAATCAGGTTTCAGAAGTGTTTGTCGCACCAGGAAATGATGGAATGATTGATGTGGCGAAACCAGTTCAGATTAATGAAAATGATTTTGACGGACTTATTGCTTTTGCAAAAGAACAAGAAATTGGATTAACGATCGTAGGTCCAGAGGTTCCTTTACTTGGAGGAGTCGTTGACAGGTTCCAAGAAGAAGGATTGCGTATTTTTGGCCCGAAAAAAGAGGCTGCTATGTTAGAGGGTAGTAAATCTTTCGCCAAATCGATTATGAAAAAATACAATATTCCAACTGGCAGCTATGAAACATTCACGAATTATGATGAGGCCGTTGCTTATGTGAAAAAGCAAGGGGCACCAATCGTGATAAAAGCTGATGGATTAGCAGCTGGAAAAGGCGTTGTTGTAGCGATGACGGAAGAGGAAGCTATCAATGCTCTATCTTCCATGTTAAAGGATCTTGTGTTTGGAGAAGCAAGTGCACAAGTTGTGATTGAAGAGTATTTAGAAGGTGAAGAGCTTTCGCTTATGGCATTCGTTCATCATGACACAGTTATCCCTATGGTAGGCGCTCAAGATCAT
Source organism: Halalkalibacter sp. HAAS-P013 (assembly GCF_056619925.1). Classification (NCBI taxonomy): domain Bacteria; kingdom Bacillati; phylum Bacillota; class Bacilli; order Caryophanales; family Bacillaceae; genus Halalkalibacter; species Halalkalibacter sp. HAAS-P013. The sequence continues at coordinate 227,059 of NZ_JBWQTU010000011.1, read as the reverse complement.
AAGAGAGCGCTTGACGGTGATCAAGGTCCAAATACAGGGGGAATGGGAGCATACTCACCAGTGCCGCAATTTTCTAGTGAGGATGTGGCTGAAGCGGTAGAAAAAGTCCTTCAACCAACAGCCGATGCTTTAATTAAAGAAGGTACTCCATTTACAGGAATATTATACGCTGGATTAATGATGACGTCAGCTGGGCCAAAAGTGATTGAGTTTAATACTCGATTTGGTGACCCGGAAACACAAGTGGTCTTGCCACGTTTAAATTCGGACCTTGTAGAAGTGTATACTTCTTTATTAGATGGAAAAACACCTACATTAGAATGGTCAGAAGATGAAGTTGTTGGAATTGTTTTAGCGAGTGAAGGATATCCTGGGTCCTATAAAAAAGGGACAGTTATTAAAGGATTAGAGGAACTTGATGAAGATATGCTAGTCTTCCATGCTGGTACAAAGAAAGAAGAAGACGAATGGAAGACAAATGGCGGAAGAGTTTTGTTAATTGCAACAAAAAAAGCGTCATTGCTAAAAGCGCAACAACGTGTGTATGATCAAGTGAAGAAAGTAAGTAAAGACGGCTTATTTTATCGTAAAGATATCGCACATAGAGCTATTTCGCGCGTCTCTTCCTCATAAACAAATAAATAAGAGCAACGATACTTCCAATGACCATAATATAAATAAAAAGAGTATCAGTTGCATATTCCTGAATATTAAACATAGAGATTTCCTCCTAAAAAGATTGAATCATAAGCCGTATAAGATCACGTATGATGATCTTATACGGCTTCTTTTTGTGTTACATATTACTCACTCTGACTGTGACTATCATGGTCTTGTATCGTTTCCATTTTCTGCTCTGCCAAGTAAGTTAGAGGACAGAACCTTGTAATCCCTTCCGCGGCTTTCATACTTCCGCATATCGCAGCAATTAGGGGTATGTTGTCGTTTGGTCTCTTAACAAGTTTAGAGGTAGACCAAGCAAGGATAGTGAAACCCATTGTGATTCGACATAATGCATCTACACGCCCGATGTTTGGTTTCATAGACTAGATCCACCTTTCACATGTTTGTCAATCTTCCAATTATTTTTGTTAAAAGATTTAACAATGTAGTGAGTTATTTACCATATTTGTGGTACTATTAAAAAAATAGTAATTGATGAAATGGGTGATGACAGGATGACTGAGAGACTTTACCGCTGGACAAAACAACGCTTACGACAGCAATTAGCTGTAGTAAAAGGAGAAAAATCTCCTTCACTTGTCCTCCGAAATGCAACATATTTAAATTTTGCACGCCGTAAATGGCTTACGGCTAATATATGGATATCCGAAGACCGAATCGTATACGTTGGAAATGAAATGCCAACGACGATAACTGATACAGAGGTTGTTGATTGTGATAACAAATTAGTTGTACCAGGATATATTGAGCACCATGCTCACCCGTTTCAACTTTATAATCCCCATAGCTTCGCTAAGTATGCGTCAGGAAGAGGGACAACAACACTGATTAATGATAATCTTATGTTCTTTTTGCACCTCGAAAAAAAGAAAGCGCTTACTTTGATTGAGGCTCTTGATGAGTTGCCGGCTTCTATGTATTGGTGGTCGCGCTATGATGCACAAACGGAACTTCGGGATGAAGAGCCATTAACGAATTCAAAAATGAAGGAATGGTTAGAGCATCCACTTGTTTTACAAGGGGGAGAATTAACTTCTTGGCCTAAAGTGTTAGAAGGTGATGATTCTACTCTGCACTTAATGCAAGAAACAACAAGACTTCGTAAGCCGATTGAAGGGCATTTGCCAGGTGCCTCAGAGCGAACGTTAGCGCAGATGGCGCTTTTAGGTGTCACGTGTGATCACGAAGCTATGACTGGTGAAGAGGCTGTAAGACGTCTAGACTTAGGATATACAACTTCGTTACGACACTCCTCAATTCGTCCAGATTTACCTAAGCTGCTTAAGGAAATGCAAGAGTTGGGGGTTGATTATTTCGAAAGATGTCTTATGACTACGGACGGCTCTCCACCTGCTTTTTATGAAAAAGGAGTTATGGATCAATTAATTAAAATCGCATTAGATAGTGGATTAGATCCAATTGATGCATATTCAATGGCTAGTTATAACGTGGCAAAATATTACCATATTGATCATAAGCTTGGAATGATTGCTCCAGGAAGGATTGCTCATCTAAATATCCTTGATGATATTAACGATCCATTACCAATCTCTGTTTTAGCAAAAGGGAAATGGATAGTAAGAGACGGAGAACATATTGATCAATTTGGCGATTTTCCTTGGGAAGATTACGGAATAGAACCATTCAAGATTGATTGGGATTTATCAGAAGATGATCTCCATTTTTCGATGGCAATGGGAATTGAAATGGCAAATTCCGTTATTTTGAAACCGTATCAAATCCCGATTGAAAGTACAGAGAAAGTATTAAGTACTGATCATGATGAAAGCTTCTTTGTGATGATTGATAAATATGGAAAATGGCATATTGCTACAATGATTAAAGGATTTGCCACACATGTATCAGGCTTTGCTAGTTCATTTTCCAATACAGGAGACGTAATCCTTATTGGAAAAAATGTTTCAGACATGGTTGCTGCTTTTAATGCTTTAAAAGAGCAAGGTGGAGGAATGACCTTGGTCGAAAATAGGAAAGTTATCGGCCGATTGCAATTAGAAATATTTGGAACGTTATCTACAAAATCAATGGAAGGCGTTATGGAAGATGAAAAGAAATTTGTTACGTTATTACGTGATCTCGGCTACAAGTTTGAGGACCCAATTTATAGCCTGCTATTCTTCTCGTCTACACATCTTCCATATATCCGTGTAACACAAAGAGGAATTTATGATGTGAAAAAGAAAACGGTACTCTTTCCTGCGATTATGCGTTAAACTGAGAAAGGACACTTTTTTAGTTTAATGAGTTAATTGATAAAAAGGTCGTGTAATAATGAAGAAAGCATGGAAATTCCCCCTTTTGTTATCTACGTTTTTAATCGTAGGGGGATGCAGTAGTAATGATCAAATAAATGAAGAGACAGAATCTGTGGAAGAAGTATTTGAGGAAGAGGAGCTAGCTGAAGCTTCTTCCTATACATATCCACTTAGTGGCATGGAAGCAGAGGAAGAGGTTAATCACCGTATCATTAGCGTTTTGATTAACAATGACCCTGCCGCACGTCCACAAACGGGTTTAAGCCAAGCAGATATTGTTTATGAGTTATTAGCTGAAGGGACGGTTACTCGCTTAGTTGCTCTTTATCAGAGTCAATTTCCAAACAACGTTGGTCCTGTTCGAAGTGCTAGAGAGTACCATGTTGATTTAGTTCACGGATTTGATGGCATGCTTGTTGCTCACGGTTATAGTCCTACGGCAAAGAAGCTCCTTAGTGAAGAGAAAGTTGATAATATTAATGGTATTTCCTATGATGGGTCACTTTTTAAGCGCTCCTCTGAGCGAAGGGCTCCTCATAATTCATACATTACGTATGAGGATATGCTACAAGGCTTTGTAAATGAAAAAGGCTATGATATAACGGGAGAAGTTCCAGCCTTACACTTTTATGAAAGTGAAGATATTCACATCGTAGGCAATAAAGCGAGTGAAATTGAAGTGAATTACTTAGGGAAAAATCATATTCAATATGTCTATAACGAAGTCTCAGGGTATTACGAGCGATTTAATGGTGAACTAAAGACTGTTGAATACGAAACAAATAATCCCGTTCTCCTGTCTAATGTCCTTGTCTTAGAAACGGAACATCGTGTATTAGATGATCAAGGACGACGGTCCATCGATTTAACATCAGGTGGAAGAGCGATTCTTTTTCAAAGTGGCATCATGAACGAAGTGTCTTGGGAAAACCGTAATGGACAGCTTATTCCAGTTCAAAATGGTGAACCTGTAAAACTCAAACCAGGTCAAACGTGGATTAATGTAGTGCCGTCAAATCCAGGGGTTGAAGAGGCACTTTCGTATGAATAATGTATTGTTAAGAGAGGTAGTGTTCAAATGCAAATAGATAAACTACGTGGCAAAGAACTAGATCAACTATTTAAAGCCATTTTGTCACTTAAAGATCTTGAAGAGTGTTATGAGTTTTTTGATGATCTATGTACAATTAATGAGATTCAATCATTAGCGCAACGTTTAGAAGTAGCTAGAATGTTACAAAATGGCTATACGTATCATAAAATTGAGACAGAAACAGGGGCGAGTACAGCGACTATTTCACGTGTCAAACGTTGCTTGAATTATGGAAATGATGGCTACAAAATGACCTTAGATCGTGTGAGTGCACAAGAGGTTGAAGTGAAAGAATAAAAATCACAGGGCTCCTGTGGTTTTTTCTTTTTGTTTATTAGATGAAATATACATAGAATAAAAAACTTATAATTAAGAGTATTATGAATGTAAGAAAACCTTGCTGAGTACGTGTATTTCGGTACGATTCGTACTACAATAAATAAACCATGATGTAAAGAGCGGGGTGTAATAGCATGAGTCAAGTACTGAAAAAACGAATCGCTGCAGCAACTAAAAGAGAGAAAGCGGAAGTGGTTGTAAAAAATGCAAAAATAATTGATGTCTTTACCTTAACAACGTATGAAGCAGATGTTGCTATTACAGATGGAATGATCGTCGGTATTGGTGAGTATGAAGGCTTTAGCGAAATTGATGCTAATGGAGCTTTCATGTCTCCAACATTTGTGGATGGACATGTTCATATCGAGTCTGCAATGGTCCCACCTGAGGAATTCACAAAAATTGTTGTTCCCCGTGGTGTCACAACAGTAATGGCAGACCCACATGAAATTGCTAATGTCGGTGGATTTGAAGCTGTGAAATATATGATTAAAGCATCTAAAGACCTGCCTCTAGATATTAAGATAATGGTCCCTTCGTGTGTACCAGCAACAAACTTTGAACATAATGGGGCAGATTTAACTACAACAGAGATTGAGAAGTTATTTGATGAGCATGAGGCCTATGGACTTGCAGAGGTGATGGATTATCCGGCTGTTTTGTCTGGAGAAGGGACGATGATGGATAAACTTACAGCGGCATGGAGACGCAAAAAGACGATTGATGGTCATGCTGCAGGGTTAGATAACGTCGGTTTAAATGCTTACCGTGTTGCGGGGATAAGTAATGATCATGAAGCTGTTACAGCAAAAGAGGGCCTTGATCGTCTTCGCCTAGGAATGTATTTGCTCATGCGTGAGGGAACTGCAGCAAAGGATATTGAGGCATTACTTCCAATTTTAACTGCGCAAAATGCACGGCGCTGTGTGTTCGCTACCGATGATAAGCATCTTGACGACTTAATAAATGAAGGTTCGATTGATGCTAGCGTAAGAAAGGCGATCAAGCTTGGGGTTGACCCCATGCAAGCTATTCAGATGGCTAGTCTAAACGCAGCTGAGTGTTTCAAATTGGAAGGTAAAGGAGCGATTGCACCTGGATATGAAGCTAATTTTCTTCTTATTCGAGATTTAGAGGCAATAGACATAGAAGCAGTCTATGTTAAGGGAGAGTGTGTTGCTGAAAATGGGGAAATGACTTATGCGGTACGGGAGCCTGTGACCCCGCCTGCATACCTTCTAGAGAGTATTCAGTTAGAACCATTAACGTCTACGAAGTTAGAGTTACCGATTAAGAGTAATAAAGCGCATATGATTGGTGTAACACCAGGGTCAATTGTCACAAGCCATTTAATTGAAGAAGTAGAAGTGGAAAATGGTTTGTTTCAGCCTTCGGTGGCGAAGAATCAACTAAAGTTAGTCGTTGCTGAGAGACATCACAAACTTGGGCATGTCGGTGTAGGGGTCGTTAAAGGGATAACGATAAAAGAAGGCGCGATTGTTGCTACAGTTGCTCACGACTCTCATAATATTGTGGCCTGTGGAACAGATGATGAGAGTATTCTGGGTGCTGTTGAACAAGTTGCTAATCAACAAGGTGGAATTGCCGTTGTAAGAGGAAAAGACGTGTTAGCTAATTTGCCCCTGCCATTAGCTGGTTTAATGTCGCTTCAGCCATTTGAACAAATTAACCATTCATTAAAAGAGCTAGAAGAAGCATTAAAGGCAATCGGATTCAAAGAAAATTGGAATCCATTTTTAACGCTTTCGTTTCTTGCTTTGCCAGTCATTCCTTCATTAAAGTTAACAGATACAGGATTGTTTGATGTGAAAACATTTACACATATTGACGTTTCAGCGAGCGAATAATAATGAGAGCCATCAAGCGAAAAGTTATTTATTCGTTTGATGGCTTAGTAATTTCATATCTAAATAAAGACCGATTCGTTGTATCGGATCTTTAAGATCGGTATTTGCAATTTCCTGAATCCTTTTTAGACGATAGCTAAGAGTATTGACATGAATATGCAGCTCCTTTGCTGCTTCATTCATATTTCCATCTCTGTTTAGAAAAACATCAAGCGTTTTATATAGCGAGGTCGCATGTTGTTGATCATAGACCTGTAAAAGAGTTACAGCTGGGTTCATGACAAGGTCCTTATTGTAGTGCAACACGTCGAGATGCCGATAAACTCCTAGTTCATGATAAAAAAATGCTTTTTGTAACTCGGTTAATCCATTAGATTTGATTTGGATAACTTTTTGAGCTTCCTGATAACTTTGTGTTAGCTTAGAGTAGTCAGTATATAAATACCCACATCCAATAGACAGATTATGAATATTAAATCGCTCACTCATTTGACGTTGAATGGTCTCCATGAACAGAGTGAGTTCTGTTTGATTTTTTGTTGTTTCAGTAACAGGACTAATTAAACAAATAAGCTGGTTGTCATCAATTGTATCAATTAACATGCTCACTTTACTCGTCGTTTTCACTATATACAAGACATTCCGATACAGAACATCTGTCATTTCTTGAAAGTGTATGAGCATGAAAGCTAAAGGCTTCGAATCAATAATTCCGATCTTATCTAATAGTAGAGCCGTTTCTTCATGCGAATTCGTATCACCAGTAATGATTTGCCATAAGATCTCTTGGTCGTTTTTTTCTCGGCGTTTCTTTTGTAAATTTAACTGTAATAAGAGGTTTTTTGCTTTTGTAGCAGCAACCTTTAATAGTTGTTTCTCTTCTTCCGATAATTTCGTATTGACTTCGATAACCCAAATATATCCAAGTACTTCTTGATTCTTTCGTATGGAGATTGCCACTCGATTACGTAAACCCATATCCACAATACTGCTAATCTCAATAGGATCATCACTTTGGTTTAAAGTGGGGATGACTCCTTCTTTCCAAAAGCGATTAACGAGCTTTTCTGGAACACGTCTTCCAATAATCGTTGAAATTCGGGCAGCATCTGTTCCGTCATCATGGGAGCTATAGGCTAGTAATTGATGATTGGCGTCCTCAAGTGTGACAGGACAAGCTAAAACGTCACTTATCGTATCAACAAAATCTTCAAGTGAATCGAAGACACGATTAAATTTATTTGAATTCATCAATGACCCCCTAATTTTTTGTTTTCGTAGTGATACTATAGCATAATTTAAGAGAAACTGAGTATACTGTACTTGCTTATTATAGAATAGTTTCGACGTAAATTTGGTCGATTTGTCCGAATGTTTGCTACTTTATTTATCAAATATAAAGGGGTGGCTCTGATGACGGAAAAAGAGATTCAGTTTGGTGAAAAGGGGCAATTAGCTGGTTCGCTCTCCTTTCCAGAAACATCACCTGTCGCGTTACCTGCTATTCTTATTATTGCTGGTTCAGGCCCGCTTGACCGAAATGGGAATGGAACAAAAAAAGGCCAAACGTTACATCTATACAACCAGCTTGCTGCGTTTTTAACGGAAAGTGGATTTGTCGTATTGCGTTATGATAAACGGGGTACGGGGAAGAGTAGGGGGGAGTTCATAAAAACAGGGTTTTGGGATTTAATTGACGATGCCAAGGCTGCACTTCGTTTTCTACAAGGCCAACCAATTGTTGATCAAAATAAGATATTTATACTTGGACATAGTGAAGGATGTATGTTAGCTCCTGAAGTAGCGAAGGGAGAGGGTTTAGCAGGATTAATTTTTGTTGCAGGCGCCGTTCAGTCACTATCCCAAGCTCAAAATTATCAAAGGGAGTTAATTGTAGATTCATTTCAAAATAAAAAAGGGTTAAAAGGAAAACTAATTAGCCTGCTAAAAGTAACTGATAAAGTGAAAAAACAAGGTTTGAAATTTGATCGGAAAGTATCAATGACTAAAAGAGATGTTATTCGTTATCAGGGGGTTAAAATCAATGCAAAATGGTTTAGAGAGCACTATGAGCATGACGCTTATCAAAGCCTAGCAGAAGTAAATTGTCCGATCCTTGCTGTTACAGGCTCTAAAGATGTGCAAGCGACACCTGAACAAGTGTATGAGGTCAAGAAGTATACAACCGTCGAGACGGAAACCCATATTATTAAAGGAATGAATCACATGCTTCGAGATCAAGTTGAGGACGCAGATATTTTGCAGTTGAAAAAAGTATACAAAAATGTCGGAGAAAAGCCATTATCAAAAGAGTTGCTTACGGTTGTGAAAAGTTGGTTAGATCGACGTGTCTGAACGTTGGAAGTATATGGTGATCGTCATTATTGTAGTCAACTTGGTGGAATAGCTCTTTTATTTGTTAATCTAACAGGCTCTAATTGCATTTTGTGTTTATGCTGTTGCCTTAGTTGGGTTACTTGTAATTTTTAAAATTGAACGGAGATAAGAAAAAAAGGAGGAAATGGATTATGATGATAGTGACTACTGAACAAGTAGCAGGCTATGACATAAAAGAGGTATTGGGATATGTCAAAGGTAGCACGATTCAAACGAAGCATATTGGCCGTGATATTACAGCAGGATTAAAAGGAATTGTCGGAGGAGAGATTAAAGGCTACAACGAAATGATGACGGAAGCACGTAAGTTGGCGGTACATCGAATGGTGAAAGAAGCAGAAGAGAAAGGCGGCAATGCAATCATTGGGATGAGAATGCAAACTTCAACCGTTATGACAAATGCAGCGGAGATTATTGCATATGGTACAGCCGTTGTAATCGAGAAAAAGTAATTTCTTTCAAAATGTTCCGCGCATCTAAAGAGAATGGGTGGGGCATTTTTTATTGAAAAATAGTCAAAATTCGGCAACGTGTCGTAGAAAACGATAGAATATCGCCTTTTTTTCTCGTAATTTTAAACAATTATTATGCTGAAGTACAATCAGCTTATAAGATCAGGGCAGATTGCTCAATATGCGTTCATATCATTTTTAATTTTTTTTCGATTTTATGATTTAATAAATAAGTATTTATTGGTAAGTGTTTCTGCAATGAATGTAAATTAGAAAAAGGAAGTGTTTATTATTTCTGATAAAGGTGAAAGTGATAGGTCGATTTTTAAGGTGTCAGTAGGGATTGCGGTCATTTTTGTATTAATTGGAGTTTTGATCCCGAATCAACTAGGGGCAGCAATGACCGTAGCGCAAAGCTTTGTTCTTGAGTCATTTGGTTGGTTTTATCAATTAGTTGCTACATTCTTTCTGTTGTTTGCAATATTCATGATCTTTAGTAAATACGGGAAAATCAAACTTGGAAAACCAGATTCAGAGCCTGAATATAGTCGTCCAGCTTGGTTTGCAATGTTGTTTTCAGCTGGGATGGGTATTGGTCTTCTATTTTATGGCGTATCTGAGCCAATTGCACACTTTTATTCGCCACCTACAGGAGAAGGAAGTACGGAACAGTCAGCAATTGTTGGAATGCGTTATACATGGCTTCATTGGGGATTACATGCTTGGGCCATTTATGCGATTGTCGCATTAGCACTTGCATATCAAAGATTCAGAAAAGACGCGCCAGGTTTAATGAGTGCGACACTTTATCCTGTACTTGGTGAAAAGGTGAAAGGTCCGATTGGACAAACGATTGATGTTGTTGCTGTATTTGCAACTTTGTTTGGGGTAGCAGCGTCACTTGGGTTAGGGTCACAGCAAATAAATGCAGGTCTAGAATATTTGGTGGGGATTCCAAATAATTTTATGGTACAAATGATTATCATGGGTATCATAACTGTTCTTTTCATCATTTCAGCGAATACAGGTATATCTAGAGGGATTAAGTATTTAAGTCTTGCAAACATGTCAATTGCAACGGTATTGTTTTTTGCCATGTTAATTCTCGGTCCGACGTTATTTTTGCTTAATATGTTTACAACGAGTTTAGGAAGTTACTTACAAAATCTCATTCCAATGGGCTTGCGTTTAGCACCTTTTGATGCTGACGAGGCAGCATGGACACAAGGGTGGACGGTCTTTTACTGGGCCTGGTGGGTTTCATGGACTCCATTTGTTGGAATGTTCATAGCTCGAGTGTCTAAAGGGAGAACGATTCGTGAATTTACGGTAGCTGTTCTTCTTGTTCCTTCAGTAGTATGCGCGATCTGGTTTACGGTTTTCGGTGGTACAGGAATTTTTCTTGAGGTCACACAAGGATTAAACGTCTCAGGGCAACCACTTGAAACAGCCCTTTTCTTTGTTTATCAGCAGCTGCCACTTGGGATTATCTTGTCGATCTTAACGGTTGCTTTAATTACAACGTTCTTTGTTACATCAGCAGATTCGGCAACCTTTGTACTAGGAATGCAGACAACGGGAGGAAAGTTAAACCCATCAAACCGAGTGAAGGTCACGTGGGGATTAATATTAGTTGCATCAACGGCTGTATTAATGGCATCAGGTGGATTAGCTGGTCTACAAACAGCAATCATTGTTAGTGCTCTTCCATTATCGTTCATTGTTCTTGCAATGTGTTACGGACTGGTTAAAGAATTAAATCAAGAACTTAAAGGGCAAAGTAAGGAGCCTGAAAAAGAAAGAACACATAAAAGGAAAATAGCTGGTTAGAGTAATGTATTATGTTAAATTACTAGGTTCATCCCGCATGTAATAGATTTGAGGGATGAACCTAGTTTATTATTTAGGAAGATTAAACGGATCTTTTTCCTTGCAACAGGATGAATATTCCTTTAGTATATACAATATATCGTATTAATGATGTGTTCTTACAACTATATATTGATTGCGAAAAATGAACGGTGTCAAATAGACTTAATAGGGAATCTGGTAGAAAGCCAGAACTGCCCCCGCAACTGTAAGTGTCGACGAAATGAGGTACCCACTGTGCTTTTGGTTAGATTTAGCTAACTTGCATGGGAAGGCTCAAAGTAGGGTGAAGCACGAGTCAGGAGACCTGCCGTCATTTTAAAGTCAGCTATCTTCGGGGTGTAAGAAGTGAGACGGCAAAGAAGACCAAAGTGTATTTTGGTCAGATAAGTCTTACTCTTTACGCCGTTTTACGCTCTTTCTCAACTCTCGAGAAAGGGCGTTTTTTATTATCATTAAGGAGGAAGACTAATGAAGAGTACGACAACGACAACGTTATTTGATTATGCATCATCTCAGATTGGCGAATTAATAAGTTTATTTCCAACGCTCGATTTTACGGCTTATAAGGATAAGATTGAACAATCTATCTTCGCTAAAGAAGACATGTCAGAAGACCAGCTTAGTCATTTGCAAGTTTTATCTTCAGTAGAGAGGATTTCGATGGAAGAGCCAGATTGGACGTTTGTCGCAGCGAATGTCCTTTTAAAGCAACTATACAAAAGAGCAGCTCATTCAAGAAGCTATGATGCTAGCTTGAGGTATGGATCTTTTTATCAACTAGTCCAAAAGTTAACGAGGATGGGGATATATTCAGATCAGATCTTGCAGGAGTATTCGAAAGAAGAATTAGAAGAACTTGAACAAGAGATTGTCCCTGAGCGCGATTCGCTGTTTACATACATTGGCTTATTAACATTAGCAGATCGTTATTTAGCTAGATCGCATAGTGGAGAACTGTACGAACTTCCTCAGGAGCGTTTTATGATCATTGCAGCTACGTTAATGGTTAAAGAACCGAAGGAAAAACGATTAGTTCTAATAAAAGAAGCTTACTGGGCCATTTCTAATTTATATATGACGGTGGCAACTCCGACTCTATCAAATGCTGGGAAAAGCTATGGTCAATTATCGAGCTGTTTTATTGATACTGTAGATGATAGTCTCAGAGGAATTTATGACAGTAACACCGATATTGCAACACTGAGTAAGAGCGGTGGGGGGATTGGTGCCTACTTAGGAAAACTACGAAGTCGCGGAAGTGATATTAGAGGCTTTAAAGGAGTATCATCCGGTGTTATCCCATGGATGAAACAACTAAATAACACTGCGGTAAGTGTCGACCAGTTAGGTCAAAGACAGGGGGCAATCAGTGTTTATTTAGATATATGGCACCGCGACATTTTTCATTTCTTGGCTGTCAAATTAAATAATGGCGATGAGAGGCAGCGTACCCATGATTTGTTTACAGGTGTCTGCTTGCCAGATTTATTTATGGAAAAAGTTGAAGCCAGACAAGAGTGGTATTTATTCGATCCTCATACGATACGCCAAACATTAGGTTTTAGTTTAGAAGATTATTATGATGAAGAAAGAGGAAAAGGAAGTTTTCGAGATAAGTACAAAGAGTGTATGGAAGCGGCAAACAACGGATTACTAGGTGAGAAAGGATTCTTGTGGGAAGTTGTTCCAGCCATTGATATTTTCAAAGAAATCTTGAAGAGTCAGCTTGAGACAGGTACGCCATATATGTTCTATAGAGATACTGTGAATCGGACGAACTCCAACCGCCATCAAGGTATGGTTTATTGTAGTAATCTGTGTACAGAGATCACCCAAAACATGAAAGCAACAACAGTGGTCGAGGAAAAAACAGAGGATGGCAAGATTATTGTCGTCAAAGAACCTGGGGATTTTGTTGTATGTAATTTATCATCTATTAATCTAGCAAAAGCAGTAACTGAAGACGTCCTTGAAAGGCTAATCCCAATTCAAGTGCGAATGCTCGATAATGTCATTGATTTAAATAATATTCCAGTTCCGCAAGCCCAAATAACCAATCAAAAGTATCGTTCTATTGGGTTAGGTACATTTGGCTGGCATCACTTACTAGCTCTTAAAGGGATCAAATGGGAATCCGACGAAGCGGTTGAATACGCAGATAACTTATATGAAAGTATTGCCTATCTGACGATTAGTGCAAGTAATGAGCTGGCAAAGGAAAAAGGAGCCTATCCACTTTTTGAAGGGTCTGATTGGGAGACAGGTGACTATTTTATTAATCGCCAATATACAAGTGAAGAGTGGACAGAGCTTCGTCACAGTGTAAGGGAAAAAGGGATTCGAAATGCGTATTTAATGGCTGTGGCGCCGAATTCAACAACAGCGATTATTGCAGGGACGACGGCCTCGATCGATCCTATTTTTAAGAAAGAATACTCAGAGGAGAAAAAAAATTATAAAATTCCAGTCACAGCTCCAGACCTATCGCCGCAAACGACATGGTATTACAAGTCCGCATATGAAATCGATCAATTATGGAGCATTAAACAAAATGAAGCACGACAACGCCATATTGACCAATCCATTTCATTTAACTTTTATGTTAAAAATACAATTAAAGCAAAAGATTTACTGAATTTGCATATTGAGGCTTGGAAGTCAAACTTGAAAACGACTTATTATACAAGGTCGACTTCGATGGTTGAAATTGAAGAGTGTGAAAGCTGTTCTTCTTAATCTATTATTAGTGAGGTTTAGAAAATGAATCAAAATACATTACAATCTCGTAAATTATATGACCCAGCGGCACCAAATGCCTCGACAGGGATTATTAATGGGAGGAGTTCTAATATTTTAAACTGGGATGATGTTCGCTTTACATGGGCGTATCCTATGTACAAAAATATGCTCGCAAACTTCTGGACACCATTTGAAATTAATATGTCTAATGATATTAAGCAGTGGCTTCAACTTTCTGAAGATGAAAGGTATGCATTCAAAAAAATTATTGGTTTGCTTGCTTTTTTAGATAGTGTCCAAACAGACTATTCAGGAAAAGTCGCTGGGTATTTAACAGATTCCAGTCTTGCTGCATTAATGCAAGTCCTTTCGTTTCAAGAAGTCGTTCACAATCAGTCGTATTCTTACGTCTTATCAAGTCTCGTACCTAAACAGGAACAAGATGAAATCTTTGAGTATTGGAAGCACGACTCTATCTTGAGGGAGAGAAACGATTTTATCGCAGAAGGTTACCAACGCTTTGTTGATAACCCAACACCGCAAACGTTTCTAGAATCAATTGTATTTGACGTCATTCTTGAGGGACTTAATTTTTATTCAGGATTTGCATTCTTTTACAACTTGGCAAGAAACCAGAAGATGGTGTCATCAAGTACGATGATTAATTATATTAATCGGGATGAACAATTACACGTGAATTTGTTTTCTCATATTTTTAAAGAGTTATTACATGAGAACCCAGAACTTAACACACCTCGGAATCACAAATTTGTTCAAGATACATTTAGACGAGCTGCCGAATTAGAAATACAATGGGGCAGGTCGATTATTGGAGATAAGTTAGAAGGTATTAATATGAATGAACTTGAGAGCTACATTAAGTTCATAGCTAATAAACGTGTTAATCAACTTGGGATCGAACGCCCTTACGAAGGCTATCGTCAAAATCCGATGAAATGGATAAAGGCTTATGAAGATGTCGATAGCGGCAAAAGTGATTTCTTTGAACAAAAATCACGTCAATATGTGAAAGTATCAGATGTGAATGGGTTTGATGAGTTGTAATAGTCCCTATTCAAATTAAATAAACGTTTATTTAAGGAGAAGAGCATCTTTCAGTTTGAAATTGGAAGAACTCTTCTTTTTTTTTATTGGAAAAGACCTTCGGGTGACCACGAAAGTATTGGAAAAGGAAAAACTGGAGCCGCTGAAAAACCTTTTGAAAGTTACTCAGTGAAGCCGCAATGACTTCACTCATAGCAGGCTTTAAAAAACTGAAAATGGTTCCGTTCATTGCTTCGAGAGCACTGATAAAGGAAAAAAAGCCCTTTTTCAGTACTCTCGGCGACAACCATACTTTTCTTTGATATAATGTCTGTTCAGATAGGTACTTACTTGGAAATAATGATAAGCAGGAGTGATAATGATGCTAGAGTACAAAGAGTGGCGACATGTATTTAAGCTCGATCCGAACAAAGATATATCAGACGAAGCGTTAGAGGCGATTTGTGAGTCTGGTACGGATGGACTTATTATCGGAGGAACGGATGGAGTAACGCTTGATAATACATTGCAGTTACTTGCAAGAGTCAGACGCTACACGGTGTCATGTGCACTAGAGGTATCGAATATAGAGGCGATTACTCCTGGATTTGATTATTTCTTTATTCCATCTGTATTAAATAGTGGGGATGTAAAGTGGATATGCGGTTACCATCATGAGGCGATCAAAGAATATGGCGCGATTATGAATTGGGATGAGATTGTCGTTGAGGGTTATTGTATTCTGAACCCTGAGGCAAAAGCGGCTAAGCTTACGGAAGCGAAAACGAACCTTTCGCATGAAGATGTCGTTGCCTATGCCCGAATGGCGGAGAAGATCTACCACTTTCCGATTTTTTATGTAGAATACAGTGGAACTTATGGCGATGTCGATATTGTAAAAGCTGTTTCTGACGTTTTAAATGAAACAAAGTTGTTTTACGGTGGCGGAATTCACTCAGTAGAGCAGGCAAGGGAAATGGCGCAATACGCCGATACGGTGATCGTTGGAAATATTATTTATGAAGACTTACAAGCAGCTTTGAAAACTGTTCATGCAGTAAAACAAGCATTGAAATAAAGCAGCATTCAAAGTAAAATAAAATGAGAACAAACGTTTGGTGGTGAGGGTGTGCAAGCAAAAATCATTGAAAAAATGTTAGCAGGATTAAACCCTGAACAAAGGCAAGCAGTCACTCATACGGAAGGACCGCTATTGTTAATGGCTGGGGCTGGAAGTGGAAAGACGCGTGTACTTACGCATCGGATTGCTTACTTATTAAGAGAAAAAGAAGTAGCGCCTTGGAGTGTCCTTGCGATTACGTTTACAAATAAAGCAGCTCGTGAAATGAAAGACCGTGTCGCAGGCCTTGTTGGACCGGTCGCTGAGGATATTTGGATTTCGACGTTCCACTCCATGTGTGTGCGAGTGTTGCGTAGAGATATTGACAGAATTGGCTATAATCGTAACTTTACGATACTGGATTCTGGAGATCAGTTAACAGTCATTAAGCAAATATTAAAGAATAAAAACATCGATCCGAAGAAATTTGAAGCACGAAGCATTCTTGGGACGATAAGTAGTGCAAAAAATGAACTGAAAAAGCCTGATCAGTTTGCAAAAACAGCAACAGGTCCTTATGAGCAAACGGCGGCTGAAGTTTACGTAGAATATCAAAAGCAATTAAAGAAAAACCATGCGTTAGACTTTGATGACCTTATCATGAAGACAATTGAGTTATTTAAACTCGTTCCGGAAGTGTTGGAATTCTACCAACGGAAATTCCAGTATATCCTTGTCGATGAGTATCAGGATACAAATCGGGCTCAATATATGCTAGTAAATATGATTGCTGATCGATTTAAAAATCTTTGTGTAGTCGGTGATTCGGATCAATCGATCTACCGCTGGCGTGGTGCTGACATTGCAAACATCCTCTCATTTGAAGAAGATTACCCGAATGCAAAAGTGATCTTGCTCGAACAAAATTATCGCTCAACGAAAACCATTCTGCAAGCTGCCAACCGTGTTATTGAAAACAACCCCAACCGTAAGAAGAAAAATCTTTGGACAGAAAATGATGCAGGTTGTGGAATTGGTTATTTTGCAGCGGATACAGAGCAATCAGAGGCTCAATTTGTTGTAGAGCGAATTAGAGAAGCGATGCAAAGCGATAACTACACTTATTCTGATATTGCAATTTTATACCGTACGAATGCACAATCGCGTGTAATTGAGGAATTCTTTGTGAAGTCTAATATTGACTATAACATTGTTGGCGGCACGAAATTCTACGATCGTAAAGAGATTAAAGACGTTTTAGCTTATTTACGTTTAATTGCTAACCCTGATGATGATATTAGTTTGCAGCGAATTATCAATGTTCCTAAGCGTGGAATTGGTGCGACTACGGTAGATAAGATTGGTGCCTTTGCAATTGAACAAGGAATCTCTATGTTTGCTGCTCTTCAGGAAGTAGAGCAAGTTGGATTAACTGGTCGTACAGTTACAAAGTTGAGAGATTTCTCGGATCAACTAGGACATTGGATACAAATGCAAGAATATTTATCTGTCACAGAATTAGTGGAAGAGTTACTAGAACGGACTGGCTATCGTGACATGTTGAAAAATGAAAATTCGATTGAAGCGCAAAGCCGTTTAGAAAATATCGATGAATTTATAACCGTAACGAATGAATTTGAAAAACAAAATGAAGATAGGTCACTTGTAGCCTTTTTAACAGATCTTGCATTAGTAGCTGATATTGATAAATTAGACGATGACAATGAAGGCAAACCAAAAGACGCTATTACATTAATGACACTTCACTCAGCGAAAGGTCTTGAGTTTCCACTTGTGTTTCTAATTGGAATGGAAGAAGGGATCTTCCCTCATAGTCGCTCTTTATTTGAGGAAGAAGAGATGGAAGAAGAGCGAAGGCTTGCTTATGTTGGGATTACTAGAGCAGAGAAACAGCTTTATTTAACGAATGCAAGACTCAGGACGTTATACGGTCGGACAAATTCGAATCCACCTTCCCGTTTCATTGCTGAAATTCCGGATGAGTGCTTAGAGTCGTTAAATGAAGTAAAGCAAACGCCAGATTGGATGAAGACTTCACGGAAGAGCTCAGGACAGGCGTCCGCCCCGCAACGTTCAAGAACAATTGAAAGACCAAGAACAGTCCAGACAGGTGGAGAAAGCTTTTCGTGGAGTGTTGGTGATAAAGCGGCACATAAGAAGTGGGGAGTTGGAACGGTTGTCAGTCTAAAAGGAGAAGGCGAATCTCTTGAGTTAGATATCGCATTTCCCAATCCAACAGGTGTGAAGCGATTATTTGCCAAATTTGCCCCGATTACAAAGCAGTAATTTTGTTCAGGAGTGACTGAGGAGCGATTCAGTCACTCTTGATTGTGAAAGAAAGGACGAAAGCTATGGAGCGATTACAGGCTGAGAAACGAATAGAAGAACTCAGGAAGTTATTAGAAGAGTATGGCTATCATTATTATGTTCTCGATAAGCCGCTAGTTTCTGATGAGGAATACGATACCCTTATGCAAGAACTATTGAAACTTGAAGGAGAATACCCTGAATTTTTCAGTGAGGATTCTCCTTCAGTACGTGTGGGTGGAGAACCGCTGCCATTCTTTGAAAAGGTAGAGCACCGTATTCCGATGCTTAGCTTAGGCAATGCTTTTTCAGACAGTGATTTACGTGACTTTGACCGTCGTGTAAAACAATTAGTTGGTGAAGACATTACTTATAGCTGTGAACTGAAAATAGATGGCTTGGCTGTATCACTAACGTATGAAAATGGGAAATTTGTTCGTGGAGCTACACGTGGCGATGGTCAAATAGGTGAGGATATAACGGCAAACCTTAAGACGATCCCAGCGATCCCTCTTCGCTTGAGTAAACCTGTAACGATAGAAGTGCGAGGCGAGGCCTATATGCCTAAAGGTTCGTTTGAAGCGTTGAATCAACTAAAAGAACAAGCGTTGGAAGAAAAGTTTGCTAACCCACGTAATGCTGCAGCTGGGTCACTCAGGCAGTTGAATCCGAAGCTTGCTGCTAAGCGCAATTTATCTATTTTTATCTATGCAATTGGTCATTTAGAAGGACGTGAAATGGAGTCGCACATTAAAGGGCTTACGTATTTACAAGAGCTTGGCTTTCGTGTTAATCGAGAGAGTAAGCATTGTGATAATATTGATGAAGTCATCGCTTATACAGAAGAGTGGGTTGAAAAAAGAGCCGCTCTCCCATATGACATTGATGGAATTGTTATTAAAGTAGATCGTCTAGATCAGCAGAAAGAATTAGGCTTTACTGCGAAAAGCCCAAGATGGGCAACGGCTTACAAATTCCCGGCAGAAGAAGTTGTGACAAAGCTTGAAGATATTGAATTGAGCATAGGACGCACAGGAGTTGTGACACCGACTGCTCTTTTAACACCAGTTACCGTTGCAGGTACAACAGTAAAACGAGCTTCGCTTCATAATGAAGATTTAATTCGAGAAAAGGATTTGAAGCTAGGGGATTCTGTCGTCATAAAGAAAGCAGGAGATATTATCCCTGAAGTGGTGAATGTGTTACCTGAATTACGAGATGGAAGTGAACGCGATTTCCATATGCCGACACATTGCCCGGCTTGTGAAAGTGAACTCGTTAGGTTAGAAGGAGAAGTGGCACTGAGGTGTATTAACCCGCAATGTCCCGCTCAAATTCGGGAAGGTCTAATTCACTTTGTCTCAAGAAATGCAATGAACATTGATGGTTTAGGTGAAAAGGTCATAAGTCAACTGTTTGAGAATGATCTTGTTCGCGATGTCGCTGACATTTATAAATTGAACCGAGATGAACTGTTGCAATTAGAAAGAATGGGTGAAAAATCTGTAGACAATCTGCTTGAAGCAATTGAAAAAACAAAGGATAATTCACTTGAGCGGCTTTTGTTCGGTCTTGGAATTCGTTTTGTTGGAGCGAAAGCGGCAAAGACGCTAGCGATGGAATTTGAAACGGTCCATAAAATAGTAGAGGCAACAAAAGAAGAGTTAGTAGCTGTAAATGAAATCGGTGAAAAAATGGCTGCGTCGATTAGGCGTTATTTTTCCACACAGGAAGTGTTGGAGTTAATTGACGAGCTAGAGTCATTGGGAGTTAATATGACTTATAAAGGGCCTAAAGCTCCTGTTGAATCAGAAGTCTCCGATAGTCTGTTTGCAGGAAAAACAGTTGTCTTAACAGGAAAGCTTGAGCAGCTCACACGTGGTGAAGCGAAGGAGAAGATTGAAGCACTTGGAGGAAAAGTAACAGGAAGTGTGAGTAAGAAAACGGATCTTGTCATTGCAGGTGAGGATGCCGGGTCAAAACGGACGAAAGCTGAAGAATTAAATATTGAGATTTGGGATGAAGAGAAGCTTATTGAAGCGGTCAATAAGTAAACGAGAGTAAGAGAGAGGAGGGAGATTGTATGTTAAAGAAGTGGGGAATTTCATGTTTGCTCCTTGTACTATTGTCTGGGTGCTTTCCTATAACTCCTCAAGAAGAGGATCAGATTTTAGAGGAAACAGATGAAAATCAAGATGAGCAAATAGTAGAGGTTGTGCCGCAAATTATTACTCCTGATAACTATTATCAAAGTGTATTATATGATGGAGCTTATAAGCATGGGGAATCGCGTGGGTTTGGGAACGCAGTTGTATACAATCGGCTTGATTTAGGGCAGCTCGAGATCGGATTAACGAGAATCGCCCAAGAATATTTTGACCAAGAGAACTATTTCTTTAGAGAAGGTCAGTTCATTAAAAGAAATACATTGAATAGCTGGCTTATGAGGTATCATGAGGAGGACAATCCCCAAGGTATTAATCCAGCCCTTGGTGAGGGCGCAACGATGCGAGAGCGTGAAGAAAGCCAACCTCGTTATTTATCCCATATTTTAGAACATAACTATCTTGTTGAAAATGAAAATGGTCAATTGAACCTCGGTGGAATTGTGATCGGGCTCTCAATGAATAGTATTTATAACTTTCGGGTGGAGACTGACCAAGGGGGTTATCTCTTTTATGAACTTCCGATACCAGATGATGTAATTGAACGAGAGGGACAAAAAATTGCAAATGAAATCTTAGCAAGACTTCGTTCAGATGCGATGGAAGAAGGAGCTTTTCGGGATATCCCGATTGTATTTGCTCTTTTTAGAGAACAACCTCGTGACTCTGTGATCCCTGGTCATTTTATTGCAAGGTCTAAAGCTGAGCCAAGAAGTGATCTTGAAAGATGGCAACGTATCAATGAACGCTATTATTTGTTCCCATCAAGTGAAGCAAACCAAGAAGCTCGGAATGAAGCTGACCAATTCCAACGGTTTAAAGACGATGTACAGTCGTTTTTTGACAACTTTATCGGTGTAGTCGGAAAAGGCCGTTATGTTGATAATCAAATTCAAGAATTGCAAATTGAAATACCGCTTAGGTTCCAAGGAAAAGCGGAAATTGTTGCATTGTCTCAGTATGTAGCAAGTCAAATGCAGCAAAGATTTCAAGGGAATTATAAAGTGAGTGTTACGATTACTTCTGTCTCAGGAAATACGGAGGCAGTTGTGGTTCAAAATCCAAATGATGAACCATTTATCCATGTGTTTAATTAAGTGTTAGGGACTTTGTTGAATCCTTTTAGGGACTAACAAAGTCCTTTTCCTTGTTTAAGAGAAAAAACACCATTATAATGGAGCTCGCTTTGCCTGTAAATGGATTTGGAAGGTTTCATACCATTATGAAAAAAATGTCGAATAACAAAGAATTTTACCTTAAAAAACTATTTATTAATTGTAATGTACATGATATATTTATTTCGGTTGACACATAACTTGTAAGATGTCAGATGTCTGACGAACGAATGCCTTGGTTATTTTTTGGACTATACATAACAACATGAATATACGATAAGGCAAACAGATTTTAGCAAAATCGGAATAGAACTTAAGGTTCGTGAAAACCTATGCAAAGAACTATTTGTCTATTTTGGGTGTGTGTCCGTATCAATGAAGGCGTTCGCACGATAGAAAAAAAGGGGGATTTTAACATGAAAAAGTGGTTACGTACGTTAACGATGACGGCTGCTGCCGTTGTAGCACTATCTGCGTGTGGAGCAGCTGACGAGCCAGCACCTGAAACAGGAGATGTTGCTGGAGAAGAAGCAACCGAAGCTGCTGATTTTACAGTAGCGATGGTTACGGATGTTGGGGGAATTGATGACAAATCATTTAACCAATCTGCTTGGGAAGGTCTTGTTGAGTTTGGTCAAGATATGGGCTTAGAAGAAGGTACAGGTTATCGTTACCTACAATCTGGAGATATGGCAGACTTTGAACCGAATCTTCGTAATTTAGTACGTGAAGATGTTGATCTTGCTTGGGGTATTGGTTTTTTAATGGAAGATGCAATTCGTACAATTGCCCAACAAGCTGAAGATGCGCAGTTAGCAATTGTTGACTCTGTTGTTACAGATGCAGAAGGACAAACGATCTCTAATATTGCAAATGTAACATTCAAAGAGCATGAAGGTTCTTTCCTTGTAGGTGTAGCAGCTGGTCTTCAAACAGCTGGAAATAAAGTTGGCTTTATCGGTGGAGTGGAAGGTGCTCTAATTAAAAAGTTTGAAAATGGATTTAAAGCTGGTGTGAAAGCAGTAAATCCAGACGCAGAAATTGAAGTCCAATATGCAGAAAGCTTTAATGATGAGCAACGTGGAGCGCAAATTGCTAACACGATGTACAGCCAAGGTGTAGATATTATTTATCAAGCGGCTGGTGGTACAGGGAATGGTGTCTTTACTGAAGCGATTAACCGTGCTCGTAATGGTGAGCCAGTTTGGGTTATTGGCGTAGACCGTGACCAACACGAAGAAGGCGAATATGGCGATGAAGGTCAATCAGTTACATTAACTTCTATGGTTAAACGTGTTGATAGAGCGGTATATTTAGTTTCTGAACGTACAATGGCTGGAGACTTCCCAGGTGGAGAAATTCTTGAATATGGACTTGAGGATGAAGCAGTAGGGATTGCCCCATCGACAGATAATATGTCCGAAGAAGCACTGGAAGCAGTTGTTGACTTCTTAAATCAAATTCAAGCTGGTGAAATTTCAGTACCGCAAACAGATGAGGAATATGAAGAATATCTTTCATCCCTTTAATTATGAAAACAAAGGGGGTATCCCAAAAGGTCCGTATTTTGACCTTTTGGGATACCCCCGAACTGGCTTTTGGGACAGCTCTTTTGTTATAAGTATGAAATGTACCAGCAGGCAGAAGGGACAATGAAGGATTGCTGTTTGCCCAATCCTTCATTGTCTCTTTTTGTATGTAGAAGAGCCTGCAATAGGCCGTTATGCGTTATTAAGTACATAAAAGTAAGGAGTGGTTACAAGTGAGTTATGTCATCGAGATGAATAACATCCGTAAAGAGTTTCCTGGAATTGTGGCCAATGATAACATAACGCTCCAAGTAAAGAAGGGTGAGATCCATGCGCTATTAGGTGAAAATGGGGCAGGGAAATCAACATTGATGAATGTCCTTTTTGGTCTTTATCAACCTGAAAAGGGCGAAATTGTTCTACGTGGAGAAAAAGTAAAGATCACAGATCCGAACGTTGCAAATAAACTTGGAATTGGAATGGTTCATCAGCATTTTATGCTAGTTGAGAAGTTTACCGTAACTGAGAATATCATTTTAGGAAATGAGCCGAAAAAAGGCGGCAAAATTAATATTAAAAAAGCCGCAAAAGAAGTAGAGGAAATTTCTAATCAATATGGGTTACGTGTCGATCCCCATGCTAAGATTGAAAACATTTCTGTTGGGATGCAGCAAAGGGTAGAAATCTTAAAAACGTTATATCGCGGTGCCGATATTTTGATTTTTGATGAACCGACTGCTGTATTAACTCCTCAAGAGATTCAAGAGCTAATCGGAATTATGAAAAAGTTAGTAAAAGAGGGCAAGTCAATCATATTAATTACTCATAAGCTGAAAGAGATTATGGCTGTTTGTGACCGTTGTACGGTAATAAGGCGTGGAAAGGGTATTGGAACAGTTGATGTCAGTGAAACGAATCCAGATAAGCTTGCTGCAATGATGGTAGGTAGGGAAGTTAATTTTGGAGTAGAGAAGGACCCGGCACAACCGAAAGATGTTGTTGTAAGTGTGAAGAATCTAGTCGTAAAGGATTCTCGTGGTGTAAATGCTGTTAAAGAATTAAACTTGGATATGAGAGCGGGAGAGATCCTTGGACTAGCAGGAATTGAAGGCAATGGACAATCTGAACTCATTGAGGCCATTACTGGGTTGAAAAAAGCTGAGTCTGGTTCGATTTTGTTAAATGGAACAGAAATAACGAATATGAAACCACGAAGAGTAACGGAAGCCGGTATTGGTCATATTCCTGAAGATCGTCATAAACATGGTCTAGTCCTTGATTTTACAATCGGCGAGAACATTGTGTTACAAACGTATTATCAGAAACCATACTCTAGAAGTGGTGTACTAAGTTATCCTCAAATTTATCAAAAAGCAAGAACATTGATAGAAGATTTTGATGTGAGAACTCCTAGCGAATATACACCAGCAAGAGCGTTATCTGGAGGGAACCAACAAAAGGCGATTATTGCGCGTGAAGTAGATCGCTCACCCGACTTTTTAATTGCCGCGCAACCAACTCGAGGATTAGATGTTGGAGCGATTGAATCCATCCATCGACGTCTCGTCGTTGAACGTGATAAAGGTAGAGCTGTCCTATTAATGTCGCTTGAATTAGATGAAATCTTAAATGTAAGTGACCGTATTGCTGTTATGTATGAAGGTGAAATAGTAGCAATTGTCGATGCTGATCAGACGAATGAACGAGAGCTTGGTTTGCTTATGGCTGGCGGGAAGAAAGAGAAAGAAGGTGAGCCACATGGTGAATAAATTGTTTCCTAAAGGACGATTAGTATCATTGGCCGTACCTTTAATAGCTGTATCTCTAGGAATATTAATTGGTGCGATCGTCATGCTTGTTAGTGGCTATAATCCTGTTTTAGGTTATTCAGCGTTATTAAGCGGAATCTTCAGTGAAACTTATTACATTGGTGAAACGATTCGCTCCATGACACCGTTAATTTTAGCCGGACTGGCTGTTGCATTTGCCTTTCGGACGGGTCTCTTTAATATTGGAGTAGAGGGACAGGTAATTGTTGGTTGGCTTGCTTCTGTCTATGTCGGAATCATATTTGATCTACCGGCAATTATTCACCTGCCACTGGCTATTTTAGTTGGGGCATTAGCTGGGGCAATGTGGGGCTTCATTCCAGGTTTTTTAAAAGCTCGTTTCCAAGTTCATGAAGTAATTGTTACGATCATGATGAACTATATTGCTTTGTATACAGTTAATTACCTTATTCGAGCGTATTTATTAGTTCCGGGGGAGCGGACGGAGACGATCTCTCCATCAGCATCACTTGCTTCGCCATTCTTGCAGTCGTTAACAGATTTTTCAAGATTACATTACGGATTTATCGTTGCTTTACTTGGTTGTGTAATTATGTGGTTCATGCTTTGGAGAACATCAAAAGGATACGAGCTTCGCGCAGTTGGGTTTAACCAACATGCTTCCTTGTATGCTGGGATGAATGTACAAAGAAATATTGTTCTTTCTATGGTGATCTCTGGGGGGGTTGCCGGTGTGGCTGGAGCTATGGAAGGGTTAGGTACGTATGGCTACATGAGTATTCTCTCTGGTTTCTCAGGTGTTGGATTTGACGGGATTGCTGTAGCATTATTAGGTGCAAATACAGCCGTTGGGGTTTTACTTGCCTCTTTCTTATTCGGTGGGTTACAGGTTGGGGCTATTACGATGCAATCAAGAGCAGGTGTGCCAACCGAACTAGTTGATATAGTTATAGCGTTGATCATTTTCTTTGTTGCATCAAGCTATCTTATTCGCTGGATCATGAACCGTATCAAGAAGGAGGGGATTTAAATGGATCTAATGCAGGTTTTAGCACTTGTTATTCCAGCTGCTATTTATGCCGCAGCTCCTCTTATCTTAACTGGATTAGGTGGATTGTTTAGTGAGCGGGCAGGGGTAGTTAATATCGGCCTTGAAGGATTAATGGTCGTAGGGGCATTTACAGGAATTGTTATGACATTAACACTTGAAGGTATGGGAGTTGGTCCTGCTTCTACCTGGATTGCGTTACTCGCTGCCGTATTAATAGGGGCAATTTTCTCGTTATTTCATGCCGTTGCCTCAATTACATTTCGAGCTGATCAAATTGTTAGTGGTGTTGCTCTAAACTTCTTAGCTGTTGGATTAACTGTTTTCTTAGTACGAATGTTGTATAACAAAGGTCAAACAGATGCGATTCGAAATCGTATCTATCGTTTCGATGTACCCGTGCTAAGCGACATTCCGATTATTGGTCCATTGCTTTTTGCAAATGCCTATATTACATCATATATTGCACTAGCATTGGTCGCTATTGTTTATTATGTCGTCTATAACACGCCATTTGGATTACGACTCAGGTCGGTCGGAGAGCATCCAATGGCAGCTGATACAATGGGGATTAATGTAAACAAAATGAGATACATCGGAGTTATGCTAAGTGGCGCTTTTGCTGGTTTGGGAGGAGCGATTTTCGCTGTAACAGTAGCAGGGAACTTCTCTGGAACAACCATTGTGGGCCAAGGATTTATGGCATTAGCCGCATTGATTTTCGGAAAATGGAATCCGCTTGGTGTGATGGGGGCAGCTCTTTTCTTTGGATTAGCTCAAGCGTTGAGTATTACAGGAGCACAAATACC
This sequence comes from Halalkalibacter sp. HAAS-P013, assembly GCF_056619925.1. Taxonomy (NCBI): domain Bacteria; kingdom Bacillati; phylum Bacillota; class Bacilli; order Caryophanales; family Bacillaceae; genus Halalkalibacter; species Halalkalibacter sp. HAAS-P013. The sequence continues at coordinate 200,451 of NZ_JBWQTU010000011.1, read as the reverse complement.
GGGATTAGCTAATATTCCTTCTGTCTTTTTGTTGACTGCACCATACGTGTTAACGATTTTAGCGTTAGCTGGTTTCGTTGGACGTGCGGATGCACCAAAAGCGATCGGAAAGCCATATGTAAAAGGGTCTAGATAAATAAAAGGGGAGATTTGAAAAAGGTGCCTTCAAAGTTATTTTTTAACTTTGAAGGCACCTTTTTTTTATGTGTTTTATGTAATAATTTAAAGTGCTAAAGAAATTAATGAAGATAACCGAATATGTATATACTATTACTATATGTCAAAAAAAACGATTACAATAAACATAACATTGAATAATTATACAAAAACAAACAAAGTAAATATATGAAAGAATGTTCTGAATCTAATTTCGTGTTATGGTATATAGCGTGTCCTAAATATTAAACAAGCGTTTGTTTATGTCATGTGGGGATATGTACGTGCATAGTCCTTGCATATAGCGTGAAAAAGGAGGTGGAAAGATGGAATATGGGTTAACGACAGCAACGTGGCTGTTGCTATTTATTCCAATGCCATTATTAATTATCTTATCGTTCGTGTCGTTATTTATGAGAAGGAGTGAGTAAATTTGGAATTAGCCACAATTATAACGTTTATTATTTATTTAGTAGGGATGCTTGTTATTGGGATAGCAGCCTATAGGCTAACAAGTAATTTGTCAGATTATGTACTAGGTGGAAGGCGATTAGGAGGAAGTGTAGCGGCGTTAAGTGCTGGTGCCTCAGATATGAGTAGTTGGTTGCTACTTGGATTGCCAGGAGCTATGTACATTGGTGGTATGGGTGAAATTTGGATTGCTGTTGGGTTAGCAATTGGTGCGTATTTAAATTGGCAGTTTGTTGCAGCGCGTCTTCGTAAGTATACGAAGGTAGCGAATGATTCGATAACACTGCCAGATTTTCTGGAAAACCGATTTCATGATAAGTCAAAAATATTGCGGATTATATCAGCACTTGTAATATTAGTATTCTTTGCTTTTTATACTTCTTCAGGACTTGTCGGTGGTGCTCTTCTTTTTGAAGCATCATTTGGAATGACATACACGCAAGCTCTTTGGATTGGTGCGATCGTTATTATATCGTACACATTCTTAGGTGGTTTTCTAGCGGTAAGTTGGACGGACTTTTTCCAAGGAATCCTTATGTTCCTAGCACTAATTATTGTTCCACTTGTTGCGATCTCTGAAATGGGAGGCTGGAGTGAGACTGTAAATGCTGTTGGAGCAATTGATCCTGCCTATTTAGATGCGTTCCAAGGAGCAACGTTTATTGGTGTCGTTTCGTTGCTTGCATGGGGCTTAGGTTATTTTGGTCAACCACATATCGTGACACGCTTTATGGCTGTGAAATCAGTCAATGAAATTCCAAAAGCACGTGCTGTTGGGATGACTTGGATGGTGCTTGCGTTATTTGGGGCTATTTTTACTGGGTTTGTAGGGATTGCTTATTTTTCTGCAAATGGTCCAGGAGGCCAAGCGTTGCCAGACGGGGCACATGAAACTTTGTTTATTATGTTTACACAAGTTCTCTTTAATCCATGGGTCGCTGGATTCTTATTAGCTGCGATTTTATCAGCGATCATGAGTACGATTGATTCACAGCTTCTCGTATCTTCAAGTGCTCTTGCTGAAGATGTGTATAAAGGATTTATTCGCAAAGAAGCTAGTCAAAAAGAGTTAGTTTGGGTAGGACGTATTGGTGTTGTTGTTATAGCCCTTGTTGCAATTGCGCTAGCTTATAATCCAGAAAGTTCAGTATTAGATTTGGTAGGTTATGCGTGGGCTGGTTTTGGAGCAGCCTTTGGTCCAGTCTTAATTTTAGCGTTGTTTTGGAAACGAATGACGACAAATGGAGCCTTAGCAGGGATGATTGTCGGTGGTGTTACGGTGATCATTTGGGCAGAGCTTGAAAGCTGGTTTGGTTTATCACCTGAACAGTTTCCGATTTTAGGTCTTTACGAGATTATTCCTGGTTTTATTTTAGCGTGGATTGCAGTAATGGTATTCAGTTTTGTTGGTGAGGAGCCTACAAATAAGATGAAAGAAGAATTTGAGCAATCAAAAACAAGCATATTGTAATTAGTGTCAACCCCTTGCTTTAGAGAGACCTAAAGTGAGGGGCTTTTAACGTATTGAATGGGTGTTTAGAATGGTGAGCTTTGTTGCCTATAGAAGGGTTATTTGGTATTATTAATCATATTGTCAAAATGATCGAATTTTTTCGGGGGTGAAAGATTATGTCACGAATCCAAGAGGAGCAAGTGAAGCATGTAGCGAACTTAGCCAGACTTGCTATTACGGAAGATGAAGCAAAAATGTTTACAGAACAACTTGATGCGATTATTACTTTTGCAGAACAGTTAAATGAGATTGATACAACGGGTGTGGAGCCAACAACGCATGTCCTTGATATGAAGAATGTACTTAGAGAAGACAAGTCAGAAAAGGGCTTGCCTGTTGAAGACGTATTAAAAAATGCACCAGATCATGAAGACGGACAAATCCGTGTGCCGTCAATTATAGAGTAATAGGGGAGGACAAGCTTCATGTCGTTATTTGACCATAAGATGTCAGAGCTACATACAATGATACAAAAAAGAGAAGTAAAAGTCTCTGATCTTGTTGATGAATCATACAAGCGTATTGCTGAAGTTGATGATAAAGTTAAAGCGTTTGTTACACTTAATGAAGAAAAGGCACGTGCCTATGCAAGAGAGCTAGATGATGCACTTAGCACAAGCAGTGACCGTGGCCTTTTATTTGGTATGCCAATCGGTGTGAAAGATAATATTGTTACAAAAGGATTGCGTACGACTTGTTCAAGCCGCATCCTTGAAAACTTTGATCCGATTTATGATGCGACTGTCGTTCAGAAGTTAACAGACGCACAGGCTATCACAATTGGAAAGGTAAATATGGATGAATTTGCAATGGGTTCATCGACGGAAAATTCCGCTTTTCAAGAAACGAAAAACCCGTGGAATCTAGAAACCGTTCCTGGCGGGTCTAGTGGGGGTTCGGCTGCGGCTGTAGCAGCAGGTGAAGTACCGTTCTCACTAGGTTCAGATACAGGTGGTTCGATTCGTCAACCAGCTGCCTTTTGTGGAGTTGTTGGACTAAAACCTACATATGGAAGAGTATCCCGCTTTGGTCTTGTTGCGTTTGCTTCCTCGCTCGATCAAATTGGACCAATTACACGTAATGTAGAAGATAATGCGTACCTTCTTCAGACGATTACAGGAGTTGACCCAATGGACTCAACATCCGCGAATGTTGAAGTGCCTGATTTCTTATCAGCTTTAACGGGTGATGTAAAAGGATTAAAGATTGCTGTTCCGAAAGAGTACCTTGGAGAAGGTGTCGAGGAGGATGTGAAGCAATCTGTGCTGGATGCTTTAAAGGTGCTTGAAGCGCAAGGAGCTACATGGGAAGAAGTATCGCTTCCGCATTCCAAATATGCACTTGCAACTTATTATTTACTTTCTTCATCTGAAGCATCAGCGAACCTTGCTCGCTTTGACGGCGTTCGTTACGGTTATCGTACTGATAATGCAGAGAGCCTTATTGAAATGTATAAGCAAACACGTGCAGAAGGTTTCGGGGATGAAGTGAAACGTCGTATTATGCTTGGGACGTTTGCATTAAGCTCTGGTTATTATGATGCTTACTATAAAAAAGCCCAACAAGTACGCACATTGATTAAGCAAGACTTTGAAAAAGTATTTGAAAACTATGATGTGATTATTGGACCAACAACACCGACACCAGCGTTTAAAATTGGTGAAAATACAAAAGATCCGTTAACGATGTATGCAAATGATATTTTAACCATTCCAGTTAACTTAGCTGGGGTTCCAGGAATCTCTGTTCCTTGTGGATTCAAGGATGGCTTGCCACTTGGACTTCAGATTATTGGGAAACATTTTGATGAAAGCACTGTTTATCGTGTGGCTCATGCATTTGAGCAAGCAACAGACTATCACACGCAAAAACCGGCGTTGTAGGGGGGAGACGAGCGATGAGTTTCGAAACAGTTATTGGGCTTGAAGTCCACGTAGAATTAAAGACAGAATCGAAAATATTCTCAGCAAGTCCGAACCACTTCGGATCTGAGCCAAATGCAAACACGAGTGTCATTGACCTTGGATATCCAGGTGTATTGCCAGTCTTAAACAAAAAAGCTGTTGAATTTGCTATGAAGGCGGCTATGGCATTGAACTGTGAAGTAAGAACTGATACGAAGTTTGATCGTAAGAACTACTTTTATCCAGATAACCCGAAGGCATATCAAATCTCTCAGTTTGATAAACCAATTGGTGAAAATGGCTGGATTGAAATTGAAGTAGAAGGTAAGAAGAAACGCATAGGGATTACTCGTATACACATGGAGGAAGATGCAGGGAAATTAACACACTCTGGCGGTGGATACTCACTCGTAGATTACAACCGTCAAGGAACACCGTTAGTTGAAATTGTGTCTGAGCCAGATATTCGTACACCTGAAGAAGCTTATGCGTATTTAGAGAAACTTAAGGCGATCATTCAATACACAGGTGTATCTGATTGTAAAATGGAAGAGGGATCGCTTCGTTGTGATGCAAATATCTCTTTACGCCCTGTAGGACAAGAGGAATTTGGAACAAAGACAGAGTTAAAGAACTTAAACTCATTTAACTTTGTTCGTAAAGGGCTTGAGTATGAGGAGAAGCGTCAAGAGCAAGTGCTTCTATCTGGTGGTGTGATTGAACAAGAAACACGTCGTTACGATGAAGCAGCTAACAAGACGTTATTAATGCGTGTAAAAGAAGGTTCCGATGATTATCGTTACTTCCCAGAGCCTGACCTTGTGGACTTGTATATTGATGAAGATTGGAAAGCTCGTGTTCGTGCTGACATTCCTGAGCTTCCTGATGCTCGTAAAAAGCGTTATGTAGAAGAGTTAGGCTTGCCAGCGTATGATGCAGCTGTTCTGACATTAACGAAAGAAATGTCTGACTTCTTTGAAGAAACCGTTGGCCAAGGTGCAGGAGCAAAACAAGCGTCTAACTGGCTGATGGGAGAAGTGTCAGGTTATTTAAATGCCGAGCAAAAAGAGCTTCAAGATGTTGCTCTTACTGCTGAAGGGCTTGCAAAAATGATTCAACTGATTGAAAAGGGGACCATCTCATCTAAGATTGCTAAAACGGTATTCAAAGAGTTGATTGAATCAGGTGGAGATCCTGAGCAAATTGTAAAAGATAAGGGGCTCGTGCAAATTTCTGATGAAGGCGCGCTTTTGAAGATGGTAACGGAAGTCCTAGATAACAATCCTAATATTGTTGAGGATTATAAAAATGGGAAAGAGAAAGCGATTGGTTTCCTTGTAGGGCAAATCATGAAAGCTTCAAAAGGGAAAGCGAATCCTCCTATGGTAAATAAATTGTTACTAGAAGAAATTAAGAAGCGCTAAAACGTTTAAATAATCTGGGCAATAAAGTCCTATAGAGGGTGCTGAAAAGGTAGTGAATACCTTTTTTAGTACCCTTCTTTCTATGTGTCATGTATTTTCGTATGCAAGTTTAGCTATTTGCTGAATAGGCTTTAAGTAATGTACAATACAAGCAGTGAATTTGCCAAAGAGTAGCAATGACTAAGATAAAAAAGTAGGGGATCTGCAATGAAAAGAGCTCGACTTATCTACAATCCATCATCTGGGCGTGAACAAATCCGGAAAAGTTTAGCTTATATTTTGGAGCGACTTGAAAAAACAGGGTACGAAACTTCGGCTCATGCAACGACAGGAGAAGGTTGTGCAACTAGAGCAGCAAAAAAGGCTGGAGAGAATGGGTATGATTTGGTCATCGCTGCAGGAGGAGATGGGACCATTTTTGAAGTAGTAAATGGACTAGCTGCTCTAGAGAAAAGACCGAAGCTAGGAATTATTCCAGCAGGTACGACGAATGATTTTGCACGTGCATTACGAATTCCAAGAGATATTGAAAGAGCATGCGATATTTTGTGTGGAGAACATTTTGAGCCAATCGATATTGGTCGTGTAAATGATCGTTATTTTGTAAATATTGCTGCTGGCGGCTCGTTAACTGAGTTAACGTATGAAGTACCAAGTAAAATGAAAACAGCTGTTGGTCAATTAGCTTATTATATTAAAGGACTAGAAAAGCTTCCGCAAGTGGCACCGCAAATGGTTCAAATTGAATATGATGGAAAGCTATTTGAAGGTGAGATTATGATGTTTCTAGTCTCCAATACGAATTCAGTAGGAGGATTTGAAAAATTAGCTCCAAAAGCTTCGCTGCAGGATGGAATGTTTGATTTCATCGTCGTAAAAAAGCTTTCCTTCCCTGAGTTTCTCCATTTAGCTACGTTAGCACTTCGAGGAGAGCATATTAACCATCCTAAAGTCATGTATGTTCACGCGAACCGTATTAAAGTACAAGTGAAAGGTGATATGCAACTGAACTTAGATGGTGAGTACGGAGGAGTCTTACCAGCTGAGTTTGTAAATATGTATCAACATTTTCAAATGCTGACTCCAAAGGATAGGAAACAGCGAAGATAATAATGATAATCGCTATGAACTCAAAACTCTCAATATGAGGGTTTTTCTTTTTGGTCAAAGGATCCATTGTGTTAGGTAGCAAGTCATGCTACAATCAAATAAACACTTAACTAAAATATTTACTTATTATTTTACTAAAGGGGAAAGGGAGTAGAGGATGGCGACGATAAAGGATATCGCTGAGCTTGCGAAGGTTTCGACAGCGACCGTTTCAAGAGTGTTAAACAATGATAAAAACCTCTCTGTTACGGTTGAAACGAGAGACCGAATTATGGAGATTGCCAAAGAATTGAAATATGTTCCTGTTAGGAAGCGTTATACAGATAATAAGGTTTCATCTGTTGTTGGTGAAACAGAAATAGGTATTGTTATGTTTTGTTCACCTGAGTATGAGTGGGAGGATACGTACTTTTTATCTATCCGTAAAGGAATAGAGAGTGAATGTTCGGAGAAAGGGTTGCTAGTAAAGAAAATTAGTCATTATTCAGGTGGTATGACTGATGTGCAGACGAATCATCTTGATGGAGTTATTGTGGTAGGAATGATAAGTGAAGAGGATGAGAAGGAATTAAGCCAGAGGGTTAACCGTAACATTGTGTTTATTAATTATGTTTCTAAAAGTGAACAGTTTGATGCTGTGATTATTGATCACGAAAAAGCGACCAAAGATGCATTGGAACATCTTTTTTCTCTAGGGCATTCTAAAATCGGATTCATAGGTGGCCAAGAAAGGGATCAAAGCAATAATAAAATTATGGATGTGCGGCATAGGACATTTGAAGAGGTTATGAAAAAAAGAGGTCTCTATAATCCTAAGTATATGTATATTTCTAGCCAATTCCTAATTAGTGATGGATACGCTTCTATGAAAAAAGCGGGTGAGACAGAAGATTTGCCAAGTGCTTTTTTTGTTGCAAGTGATACAATGGCAATAGGTGCAATGAGGGCTTGTCATGAACTAGGGATAAAGATCCCAGGGGATGTTAGTATAGTGAGTTTTAATGATGTTGAGATGGCGAGCTTTACTCAGCCGGCGCTAACGACGGTAAAAGTGTATACAGAGGAGATGGGGAAGGCTGCTGTTAAACTCCTGATGGATAGATTGGAAGGTAGAGAGATCCCCTTTAAGCTCGAGATCCCAACTAAATTAATTGTACGTGAAAGTAGCTCACGTATAGAGTGATAGAACAATTAAATAAGTAATGTTTACTGGAGCTTTTTACTAAAAAGGCTCTTTTTTTGTATAAAAGTCTAAAAATTTCTGAAAAAACTATTGAATAAGTAAATGATATAAGTTATTATTTTACTTAATAAATAGATTATATTTAGTAAATAAATTCGAAGCGCGAAACAAATGCTGGTTTTAATTTTTTTACACAATGCTGAAAGCGCTTTATAAGTTTGGGGGGATTACAGTAGATAACTCTTAGTTGTATTGCAGAGTAGAACAAACCAAAAAATTCTAGGGGGATCATTATGAAAAAAATATTTAGAACGTTCACTGGTATTTTGATGGGTGCAATGGTTTTAACAGCTTGTGGAGGAGAATCTACTGGGTCGGGTAGTTCTAGTAATGCCTTGTCGCTTTACTCCGGTGTATCTGAGGGTGCTGAAAAAGAGGCGATTGAAGAAATAGCGTTAGCCTTTACAGAGGAAACAGGAATTTCAGTTGATGTGAATTTTCCAGGTACAGGGTATGAGGATCAGCTCCGTGTAAGGATGGCCTCAAATGACCTTCCTGATTTATTTGACACTCATGGTTGGGCGATCAATCGATATGGTGAGTACACCGCTGACTTAAGTGATATGGATTGGGTGGAGCATTTCGACGAAGCGATGGCTCCGATCTTGAGAGACGAAGAGGGCAAAGTCTATGCATTTCCGATCAACCAGGCAAAAGATGGCATTATGTATAATGCAACTTTATTAGATGAATATGGAATTGACCTTCCGACGACGTTCGACGAGTGGGTTGATGCAATGGGAACAGTTAAAGAAAAAAGTGATGGTGAAGTAACCCCACTTTGGATTCCTGGTAGTAATCAATATACAATCGCACAAGTACTTGATCAATTATCTACTCCTCTCTTAGTAACAGATGAGAATAATAATTTTGAAGAAGAGTTATTAGATGGCTCGTTTGATTGGTCGAATTATACGCCGCTTGCTGAATTTTTAAAAGGGTTACAAGAACAGGGTTTACTAAATACAGACGTATTAACTGCTAGTGAAGCTCAGAGAATTGAGTTAATGGCGCAAAATAAAATTGCATTTGCATTTGCTGGAGGCGCTTTCGGACCTGCGGTAACAGAACTTAATCCGGATATTCAGGTTGGAACGTTTCCGGTGCCGGCTTACTGGGATGGTGATGAGCCAAGTTGGATTGGGGGAGAGCGTAATACTTTTGCTGCCTTTAAAGATTCAGAAAAGCTAGATGAAGCAAAACAATTTATTGCGTTTCTTGCTCAACCAGACAATGCGAAAAAGTTAGCGGAAGCAGCATCATTACCAGCTGGGATAACGAATGTCGAAACAGAAAACTATTATACTGAATTTTATGATAAATGGGCTCATATTCAAATTCAACCTTACTTTGATCGTGTTTATTTACCGAGTGGAATGTGGGATGTGTACGCGACGACTGGACAAGAGCTACTAGCAGATACACTGACAGCTGAACAAGTATCAGCTGAAATGGAATCTGAATACCTCCGCTTGAGAAATCAGTAGGAATAGAAACGTAGGCAGGGACGTAATTACGATCCCTGCTTGCAAAAGCTAATCCAAGGTACCTTCGGATAAGAATGGTATAAAAAGGAGTTGAGAATATGAGTCAAACTGTAGCGGAAAAGAAAGTCGTGGTTGCCAAGGAAGCTCCAAAAGCGAAACAGAGGAAACAATCTTCACTTATGTGGATGTATATTCCGGCCTTATGTTTTGTGAGCTTGTTTATTATCTATCCATTTTTCAATGGGATTAAAATAACGTTTACAGATTGGAATGGGTTTTCGCAGAATTATAATTGGGTTGGCTTGGAGCAATATAAAAGGATGTTTTCTGACCCTACAACTTGGCTTGTTGTAAAAAATACGCTGCTATATGGAATTGGTAGTACTGTATTTCAAACAGTCATTGGGCTATTGTATGCTTTGCTATTAAACCAGAGTATTAAATTAAAAGCTTTTACTCGGACGATTGTGTATTTGCCTGTTATTATTAGCCCGTTAATTATGGGGTATATTTGGTACTTTTTCTTTGCTTACCAAGGAGGAGCATTAAATGACCTTTTAATGTTTCTAGGATTTGAACCAATTAACGCTCTAGGGAACGCATCGTTTAATCCATGGATTATTGTGTTAGTTAACACATATCAGTTTGTTGGGATTGCGATGATTATCTATTTAGCAGGATTGCAAAGTATCTCTAAAGACTATTATGAAGCGGCTGTTATTGATGGGGCATCAGCTTTCGCTCAGTTTAAAAAGATTACTCTACCATTACTAGCGCCGGCAATTACGATTAATGTCGTTTTAAATGTAATAGGCGGATTAAAACTATTTGATGTCATTATTTCATTGACGGGTGGAGGACCTGGTAATGCTTCGCAATCAATGTCGACGTTTATGTATTCTCTTTATTTTAGAAGACAAGACGCTGGATATGCAGCGACTCAAGGGGTATTAATGGCAACAATTATTTTAATTATTAGCTTAGTAGCTCTCATTTACTTTAAACGTAAGGAGGTAGAGGCGTAAATGGATCGAATGAGTCAATCTAAAAAAACGATCTTAACCATTGTGGCGTTTGTGATCTGTATTATTCATATCATCCCATTCTATATTCTCGCTACAACCTCTTTAAAAGTAAGTAATGACTTTAGCTCGAGATGGTTATTTCCTGATTACTTCACATTAGAAAATTTCGCTCGTGCGTGGGAGCGTGCGAATTTAACGAATGCTTTTATGAATTCAATCATTATTACAGTAGGCGCGGCAATTCTACTAATTCTTGTAGGATCAATGGCGGCTTATCCGTTAGCTCGAGTTAAAACGAGGCTAAACAAGGTTGTTTATTATATCTTTATCTCGATCATGGTTATTCCTCCGTTAACTGCTCTAGTACCGTTGTATCAACTTGTCGTTAATATGGGCATGGTCAATACGCATGAAATTGCGATATTCAATAACGTAGCTGCCTACTTGCCATTAACAATCTTTCTTTATGCGGGGTTCATTCGTTCGACGATACCGAAAGAATTAGAAGAAGCAGCGAAAATCGATGGAGCGAGTACACTTGGAATCTTTTTTAGAATTATATTTCCATTATTAAAACCAGTAACAGCAACTGTTTTAATTATATCTTGTGTATTCATATGGAACGATTACCAGTTTGCTATTTTCTTCTTACAAGATAAGAGTGTACACACATTAACCGTAACGTTAGCGAGTTTCTTTGGTGAAAATCAAAACAATCTTAACTTAGTAGCGGCTGCTGCACTTATGGCTTCGTTGCCAATGATTGTGTTATTTCTTATCTTACAAAAATATTTTATTGCGGGGCTGTCATCAGGATCCGTAAAAGGATAAAACAAACAAAAAACTATTATTCTACTATTAATATATTATGAGGAGGACATCACATGTCTAAAATTACGTTCATCGGAGCTGGAAGTACGATATTTGCTAAAAATGTATTAGGAGATTGTATGTTTGTTCCTGCGTTAAGCGGATTTGAATTTGCTCTACATGATATTGATGAAACAAAATTAAAAGATTCAGAGCAAATGCTACTGAACTTAGCTCGTAAATATAATCCATCTATTAAGGTTAAGGCTTATTTAGATCGAAAAGAAGCTTTAACTGGTGCCAAATATGTAATAAATGCCGTTCAGATTGGAGGGTATGAGCCAAGTACAGTAATTGATTTTGAAATTCCTAAGAAATATGGCTTACGTCAAACGATTGCTGACACAATTGGAATTGGAGGCTTATTCCGCAGCTTGCGCACCATTCCTGTCCTATTTGATTTTGCAAAAGATATGGAAGAAGTTTGTCCTGATGCTTGGTTCTTGAACTATACGAACCCGATGTCTTCGTTAACGGGTGCTATGTTACGCCATACAAACATTAAAACAATCGGCTTGTGTCACAGTGTTCAAGTTTGTACGGACCATTTATTCAAATCACTTGATATGGATCCAACAGGAGTAGAAGAAAGAATTGCTGGAATTAACCATATGGCATGGCTGTTAGAAGTGAAAAAGGATGGCAAAGATCTTTATCCAGAAATTAAAAAACGTGCAAAAGAAATGCAAAAAACAAAACATGATGATATGGTTCGTTATGAGTTAATGGATAAGTTTGGCTACTACGTAACGGAATCATCGGAGCATAATGCTGAATATCACCCATACTTTATTAAAGATCGTTACCCAGAGTTGATCGATCGCTTCAATATCCCGTTGGATGAATACCCGCGTCGTTGTGTGAATCAGATTAAAGAGTGGGAAGAAATGCGTGAGGACCTGGTTGGGAATACACAATTAACTCACGAGAGATCCCATGAATATGGTTCCTATATCATTGAAGCGATGGAAACGAATGTACCATTTAAATTTGGAGGCAATGTGTTAAATACAGGTCGATTAATCTCGAATTTACCTGAAAATGCATGTGTCGAAGTACCGTGTGTAGCAGATCGAAACGGAATCATACCTTGCTATATTGGGGATCTTCCAGAACAATTAGCCGCATTGAACCGCACAAATATTAATACGCAGTTACTTACGATTGAAGCTGCTACAACATTGAAAAAAGAACATATTTATCAAGCTGCTCTCCTAGATCCACATACGAACTCTGAATTGTCGATGGACGACATCATTGCTATGTGTGATGACTTGATCGGAGCTCACGGTGATTGGTTGCCGAAATATCGTTAATACTTTTAATGGAAAGGGTGTCTCAAAGCTCACAATAGTGAGTAAATGAGATACCCTTTTTGCATGAAACTAACCAAAAACCACTGAATTTCGAGTAATCCTTTGTCTATGGTACAATAACTACCATGAATAGAGGAAGAAGGACGGGAAGAGATGAAAAGAGAGACATTACCTGTGCGAAAAAATGACCAGCTGCAAGTGACGATAGAAGATTTAACGCATGAAGGAGCTGGTGTGGCAAAAGTAGACGGTTACACATTATTTGTGCCAAACACTCTACCAGGCGAACTCGTTGAGATAAAAGTAATTAAAACAAATAAAGGCTACGGTTTTGCGCGTCTCCTTGAAATTAAAGAAGAGAGTGAGCACCGATCAGAACCACTATGCCCGATCTACCACCAATGCGGTGGTTGTCAATTTCAACACTTAAGCTATGAGGCTCAGCTTACTTCCAAACAAAAGCAAGTGAAAGACGTGCTTGAAAGAATTGGCGGGCTAAAGGACGTAACAGTACACCCCACACTTGGGATGGAAAATCCTTGGCGCTATCGAAATAAGGCGCAAGTACCCGTAGGAGAAGAAGGAGGCCTTGTCATTGCGGGTTTTTATCAAAAGAGAAGCCACCGCATTATCAACATGGATGAGTGCTTAATCCAGCATGAAGAGAATGATCAAATCATCCGTGTAGTTAAAAACATTGCCAATAAATATGGGATTCGCGCTTATGATGAGGAAAAGCACCGTGGGACATTGCGCCATGTCGTTGCTAGAAAAGGGAAAGCGACAAATGAAGTCATGGTCGTCTTCGTAACTAGAGGGAAGGAGCTTCCGAATAAGAAGAATATCATTGAAGAAATTCAAGCTGAAATTCCTAATGTGAAATCAATCGTTCAAAATATTAACCTAAAACGGACCAACGTCATCTTTGGTGATGAAACGAATGTCCTTTGGGGAGAAGAATATATTCACGATTATATCGGTGACATTAAATTTGCGATTTCAGCTCGCTCATTCTACCAAGTTAATCCGGAACAAACGAAGGTCCTTTATGATAAAGCGCTTGAGTATGCCAATTTGACCGGACAAGAAACCGTGATCGATGCGTATTGTGGGATTGGAACAATCTCATTGTTCCTTGCTCAAAAGGCGAAGTATGTTTACGGGGTAGAAATTGTTCCAGACGCTATTGCAGACGCAAAAAGAAATGCCGAATTAAATGGAATTACGAATGTAGATTTTGCAGTTGGAGAAGCTGAAAAAATTATGCCGTGGTGGTATGCGCAAGGCATACGTGCAGATGTCATTGTTGTCGATCCTCCGAGAAAAGGGTGTGACGCGGAGCTATTAGAAACGATTCAATCGATGAAGCCAAAACGCGTTGTGTATGTATCCTGTAATCCAGCTACTCTTGCAAGAGATTTGAAGGTGCTTGAAGAGGGTGGCTATGTGACGAAGGAAGTGCAGCCGGTGGATATGTTTCCGCATTCGAGTCATATAGAAAATGTTGCGGTACTTGAAATGAAGAATTGATAAAATGAGCCCAAATTGGGCTCATTTTTGAATTTGTGAAATAGTATTTCTAGTTTACAGCTAATAGGTTAGAATGTTTATTAAAAATAAAAACACACTTGCTTTAGTTGAACAAGAGACGTCATTTATAACATGATCTTTTACTTCGCGGTACTTCCTCAGTCGGACTGCTTCACACTAAGTACGGTGATCGTAAGCAGAATTATTACCATTCCCAAAAGTTGAATGGTGGTCAAATGATCTCCGATAAGCAGAACGCCAAATAATGAAGCTGTCACCGGTTCTACCATAGCGACCATCGAAGCAGTTGTCGGGGCAGTCCGCCGAATGCCAATCACATAAAATATAAATGAAATTCCAGCCCCCACGATCCCTAATAGAATAAACCATCCTATGTCGCTTGACGTTACCACAGTAGCTGCCTCATCAATGTCCGTAAAAAGAAAAAGGATGAGACAAAATGAAAAAAAGGCGATGGTTAAGGTGGTCTGAGGATTTCCGATTGAAGAGGCATTTTTAAACCCAAATATAAACAATGCATAGGAAAGGCCAGCAGCAAACCCCGCTGCCGCCCCCAGAAAACTCACTGAAATCGTATCGGAACTGTAGGCACCTGTAAGCAGGATAATACCCATAATCACACCGGAAATGCAACCCCATTTAAACCAAGTCGAACGTTCTATTCGTAATAAAAAGGAGAATAAAAGGACGAAGACAGGTGCGGTGTACATTAAAGTAGCAGCAACAGCAATACTTGATGCCTGGATACTGAGAAAATAAAAAGTGAAATTTCCAGCAACACCAATACCTGCCAATAGGGACCATATGTATAAACGAGTAGACAAGATCCGATTTTGTCTAAAGCGAAAGAGAAACCACGCAAAAAAACATATAAAAGCAACAGCCCCTCGATAAAAGGAAATCACAATAGGATCCCAGCCCTTGTTCATTAAAATATCGCCAATTCCACCACTAATGCCCCAGCATATAGCGGCTAGCATAACTAAGCCTACACCTGAAAATCTCATCGTGTTCCTCCTAAAGATAAGTAATGGTAAGAATTTTGATCACGCTATTAGAAACCTAACGTGGACTTAATAATGTAAATTCAAGGGTCAAACAATCCTCTTTACGTTCCTAATCAAACATATGTTTTTTAAAAGGTATAAATGATAATTCCATTAATTTCTCATACCTAAACCTAACTCAGACCGACCTCCAATATTAAAGGACGGTATCCTCTAAAAGATTAAATGAAACAACAATAGGTATTGTCTAAGTTAAACGAATCAAATCATGAATAATAAGAGGTATAACAATCTATGAATCATAAACATTACGGTAAGGGGATATGGGTAGAAGAGGAGGTCAATATTACTGACAGTTATTGAATTAAGAGTTATTACCATTACTTCTCTATTATGAAAATGTCGAATTACATGGTTGTTGTTTTAGTCATGCTTCTTTTGGGGTGCGATAATCCTTCTTTTGGGAAAACCCTATGAATAAAGAGGGGTGGGACAAGGATGGATAGTCGTACATAAGGTTCTATCTGCAGTAAGTAAATACAAGGACTGTGCTGTTTATGGTATTCTCTTAAAAAGATTATGTTAAAAATAATGTCAGTACCTGAACCTGTATCCTTAACTTTGAGTGAATTACATACCATACTCTTATAGATCTTGCTCAACTGAAAGATGGATGGGTAGTTTGAAAGAGAGGTATTGATTATTCTCTTGAGATCGTTTTTTAGTTTCTAAGAGTTCTAGATTGGTTGCTTGCGTTTGCCATCTTCGTATAGTCGAACCCAACGAATAACTATGCTTGGATTGAATTCGAAGCGTCGAGAAACATTCGATTGTTTCCCTGTTTTAAGTACTTCTCTTATAAAAACTTCCGAGTGGCTAGTAGTGTTAGGTAAGAAGCGATTGCAAAATAAAGGGCAATCGCTTTAGAGCGAAAGGAGCTTTATTTTTGTGAAAAGCATTCAAAGTCGCCTATTGATCATGCTTATTATTTTTATTATCTTCCCGTATTTTTTATCAGTGCTTTTGATTTATGGGTATACGAAGAAGAATGTGGAGCGGCATGAGCTTGCAAGCAGTCAAGATCAAATGCAAGAAGTGTCTGATCATCTGGAACAATACTTTCATGACATGATCCACCTTCCGTATATTTTGTATCGAAATCCCGATTTATTTCGAATGTCAGAAAATGAGGTTGGAAATTCAACTTATTCTAACCCATTGGTTATTGAAAAAGCCCTGAAAACTTTTTATTTGATGCGAAGAGAAATTCGTCAAATTCGGTATTATATTACGGATGAAAAAAACTCATTTTCTGTTTATAATGCGATGATCAGTGCCCGTAAGCACCAACCGGATTTAATGAAGCAAGTCTCTTTTCAGGATCTCATTAACTCTGACCAGAATTTCGTGATTGAGCCGCCACATCAAATTGAGAATTATACCGATGCCGCGATCATTCCCCAGTCGGATAAATCGATGGTTTTGACGGTTCATCATAAAATCATAGATGTCCTATCAAACGAACTTCTTGGCATCCTCACGATTGATATCGATATGGATGAATATATCCGTATAAGCGACCGTCTCATTCAGGGCGGAGATGAATCGGCATTTTTAATTGATTCCGATGGTTTTATCATTTATGCAAGTGATCAAGACTTGATCGGCAAACCTATACCTGCCGATTTACAGTCGCAGATCAATCAGGAGGAAATCTATTCTGATGATGGGGATATTCTTTTGTCTAGAACGTTGTCGTGGCCGTTAGAACAATGGAAATTAGTTAAGATAACCCCGAGCGATTTTCTATTCAATGAGGTGAGGCAAACTGCCCAGACAAATATCATTGTTGGTGTGGGAGTGGTGTTTTTGGGCTTATTAATGGTTGTCATTATTTCTCACAAAATTACTCGTCCAATCAAACGCCTTAGCCGGAAAGTGCGGAGAATTGAGGGCGAGAATATGGACAAGGACGTGTCGTTTGATGATCAACGAGAAGATGAAATTGGCCATCTGGAAAAGCATATAAAGGGGATGATGGACCGGATTAATCTTCATATTGAACGTGAATATAAACTGGAGATCGAGAATAGAAAAAACCAATTTAAGGCTCTAAAGTCTCAGGTGAATCCGCACTTCTTATATAATTCACTACAGTCTATTGGTGCGGTTGCTCTAAGGTCCAATTCTCCGGATGTGTACAAATATGTGACGTCTCTCTCTAGAATGATGCGATACTCGCTTCGGGCAGATCAATGGGTGTCGGTTCAAAGTGAAGTGGATTATATTAATGCTTATTTGGAACTTCAAATGGAACGTTTTCGAACGAGTTTAAGCTACTCGATTGATATCCACGAGACTCTTCGTGATATTAGAGTTCCAAGTATGATTCTGCAACCGCTTGTCGAAAATTTCTTTAAACACTGTTATGAAGAGGGTGTTTATGATGCGCATTTGCACATTGATGGAGAAATACGAGAAGAATATTTATATCTGGTTGTAGAAAATGATGGACCGAGTTTAACGGATGTAGAGTTAGATACGTTAAGGAAAAAAATTTACACGCCGGGTGATAAAGGAACGGATTCACACGAGCATATCGGTCTGAAAAATATTCATGAGCGATTGGTTCTAAATTATGGACCGAGAGCAGGAATGGAACTAGATACGAAGGATGGACAAGGGTTTTCAGTAAGACTTAAGATTCCATTACGTGCAAAGGAGGATGAGATACATGAAAGCTCTGTTGGTGGATGATGAATTCAATGTACGGGACGTCATTCGTTCTTTGGGACAGTGGGAAACATACGGGATTACGACTGTGTTGGAAGCAAACAATGGCAAAGAGGCAAAAAGATTGATTGAACGGGAAACCCCGGAAGTCATTTTTACAGACGTGAAAATGCCCGAAATGAGCGGAATTGAATTAATCGAGTGGCTAGATGCGATCTCTTATCCGGGTAAAGTGATTATGGTTACGGTGTGTGACGACTATTCATTCATGCGTAAAGCGATTCAGTACAGCAGCTTCGATTATTTGTTGAAGCCGATTGAACCTGAAGCGCTCAATCAAGCATTGTTCGGTGCTGTGAATGCTTGGAAAAGCGAAGAGGAGGAACGCCATAATAAAGAAATGGGTCTCTATGAAGATGTTAAAAGTTTACGTATGAACCGGGTAGTGACGACAGCTTGTAACGGTGAGCCTTTTGATGCTGGACAAATTGTCGCTTGTCTTCCGCAAGCTGATGGATACGATCTTGCTTTACTTTCCTTTTACCAAATGCACGATGCCGATTCGTATATTCAATTGCTGGCTAATGAGCTTTGTGATCGGAAGTGGGGGAATGCATTTGCTCTTCTGAACGACCATCATCTCTGTGTCGTTATGACTGTTCAGGGACGATGGTTAGCGGTAGAAGAATGGATTAGTCATCACTTTGATATCCCTATACGTTTTGTTAGTGAAATTCCATTGAAAGCATTGGAAGATCTCCCTGCGTCTTTTCAAGCTGCGCAAAGAGAAATGACCGATCAAAATTTTAGATCCATACACCGATTGACCAATGTGGATGATGCTATGCGCATCCATGACATTGTCGCATATGTAGACAAGTATTATACAGAAGAGTTGAGTCTAGAAAAACTGTCCAACCGGTTTTTCCTGAGTCGCGAGCATATCTCAAGAAAATTCAAACAAGAAAAAGGAGTGACCTTGTCTGAATACGTCACCCAACTTAGAATTGAACAAGCGAAACAGTGGTTAATCCAAACGGATGAGAAGGTATACTCGATTTCAATTAAGCTTGGATACCAGGACGGAAACTTCTTTTCGAAGCTATTCAAAAAAATGGTTGGTATGACACCGATTGAGTACCGGAATCACGGGGAGAAATGGCAAAGCAGAAAAATTAAAAACAAGCGAGTAATCATAAATAGTTAAGTTATTGAGGGGGAAACAATGAATAAAAAGATTTTGCAATTGTTTTGGACTGGTAACCTCATCCTATCACTTTTCGCGTGTGAAGCTGACACTGAATCAGTGAAATCGGAAACGCTAAGTGAAGATCAGAAGATTACGTTGGAAGTGTGGAATCGGAAAGTCGAAATTTCCACAAAATTTGAAGAGATGATTCTGGCTTATGAAAAGGAAAACAAGGGTGTGGATATTATCGTTCGTACCGTAGGCGGAGGGGTCGATGACCGTAGTGATCTAATCGCACAGTTAGCTGCCGGAAAAGGTCCTGATATCTTTACGAACGGTGGATATGAAGAGGCAAAAATGTGGAGTGAATATTTGGAGGACCTTTCTGATCAACCCTGGGTAGAGAATGCGTTTGAAGATGCTCTGGCATCAATGAAAATCGATGACAAACTATACGGTATGCCTATAAGCATTGAAGGGTACGGATTCATTTATAATAAAGATTTATTTAAAGAGGCAGGTATTGAAACGTTGCCAAAAACGAATACGGAATTAATAGCGGCAGCAGAAAAATTGGAAGTGGCAGGCATCACGCCTTTTGCAATCGGATATTATGAAAAGTGGAAATTGGGTCATCTTTTAAATATTGCCTTTGCGCAACAGGAAGATCCGGATGCTTTTATTAAAGGCCTGAACGACGGAACGCAAGACATCGAACACAATCAAACATTCAAAGACCTGGTTGGATTGTTGGATGTAACGATTAAATACGGGAACGAGAGTCCATTGACTACGGATTACAACATGGAAGTAAACCTGTTTACCACTGGGGAAGTAGCAATGATTCAGCAAGGTAACTGGATTCAACCGATGATCGATCAACAAACGCCAAATATGAACATCGGATTTCTACCAATCGCGATTAATGACGATCCTAAAAACGATGCCTTAGCGGTCGGTGTCCCCAATTACTGGGTTGTGAATAAACAATCGACACCGGAGAAGAAGAAAGAAGCAAAGAAATTTTTAAACTGGATGGTTTCTTCTGAACAAGGAAAACAATTTATGATGGAACAATTCAAATTTATTCCGGCGTTTAAACATATTGAGACAAATGATTTAGGACCGCTTGCAGACGATATTATTCGTTACGCCAAGGATGGGAAGACGTTGTCCTTCAACTGGTTTAAATACCCTGGAGGAGCAAGAGATGAGTTCGACCATGAGTTCGGGCTTGCCATGCAAGCTTATATCAATAAACAGCTTAACCATGATCAATTGCTGCAAGAGCTTCAGAAGTCGTGGGAGAAGGCTGCGAGGCAATGATCGATCGTCTTGAAAAGGGGATCCGTGAGAGAATTTGTTTTGTAGTAAACCAAACAAACATGATTTTTTAATAGATCGGTAGAATGAAAAGCAGGATGGGGGAGATGAGAACCCATCTTTTTTTGTTTTCAAGGATCGAGTGGCAAAGTTGATCTAATGCTTTTCTTGATGATAATTTGAATTAATGTTTTCAACTTCTGAACCGATGGAGATACTCTTGCAATCCCCACTTTTTTACAGACTCTCAACACATCAATGTGAATGAAATAAACCAAAGCCCTTCCATAAGAGATCATCCATATCAATTTAAGACTAAATTATCCTCAATTTAAACCGTATTTCCAAAAGGTAGATTTATTTATAATCCAATATATAACCGAAACATGGTGGGATTGCTATTGTTTTTCTACAGGGAAGCCTAAAACTATTACGGGAATCTATGAACCTTTTACATCTGTTATCCCACCAAACAAAATGAAGGGAGGTAATAATGAAAAAATAGTTGTTTGTAAAAGAAAAAAATATTAATCAATTAAAGAGAGGGAAAAAAAATGAAAATCAAAACTCGTAAAAAAGTAGGAAAATTAGTTTTGTGTGCTGCGATTTTAGCAAGCGGTCTGACAAGCATTAGCGTTGCTGCGAGCTCTAACTGGAGTATTGAGGATGATTACACGTCGGCTTGGTCCAGACAGCAAGCTGAGAAAGTGGCTCTGACGGAAGAGACGACAGCCCCAATCATCGATATGGACTTTGAAGACGTAGCTCCGGATGTGTGGGTTTGGGATACGTGGCCCCTTCAGAACAGAGACGGTTCACTTGCGAACGTGAGAGGCTACAGAATTGCATTCGCATTGGTTGCACCGCGTACTTATACTTGGCATGACCGTCATACTGAAGCAAGAATCGGCATGTTCTACTCTAAAAACGGCAAGGATTGGACTTACGCCGGGATTCCATACGATTATGACAACGCGTTAGGGCACATGCAATGGGCTGGTTCTGCTATGTTGGACGAGAAAGGAAAAGTACATTTCTTCTATACGGCAACCACTGATATGAATGCCAATGGCGGTAAAGAATTTAATAAAGACGGATGGGTGCAAAGAGCTGAGCAACGTCTCGCCAAGACGACATTTGATATCAGTGCAGACAAAAATGGAGTGCATTTGACGAATGAAGGTGCTCATCAGATCCTTCTTGAAGCAGACGGCCATCATTATGAAACGATCGAACAGTTCCAAGAGCACGGAAATATCATCACTGGGTTCCGCGATCCATTTTTCTTTAAAGATCCGAATACAGGCGAAGAATACATTATTTGGGAAGGTCAGGCAGGAACCAACAGAAGTGATTTAAAACCAGAAAATATCGGTGATGAAAAATATCGTGAAACTCATAACGTTCCCGATGGCGTGGAATTTTACAACGGCAATATAGGGATTGCGAAAGTGCTTGACAACGACGTAACTGAACTGGAAATGTTGCCGCCGCTTCTCGAGTCAGTTGGGGTTAACCATCAGTTGGAACGTCCACATGTCGTGGTAAAAGGCGACACTTACTACTTGCTTACGATCAGTCATGAATTTACGTTTGCACCAGGCTTAAGCGGTCCGGATGGATTGTACGGATTTGTCGGCGAGGGAGGCTTGCGTACAGATTATAAGCCGGTCAACGGCACTGGTCTGGTTGTTGCCAATCCGGCGGAAAAACCGTTTCAAGCTTATTCTTGGTGGGCGGCACCGGATGGTCAGGTTATCAGCTTCATTAATGAACCTCTAGACGAGAATGGTCAGGTCCAATTTGGTGGAACTTTTGCACCGACGCTGAAGGTATCCTTTGACGGTGACACAACAAAGATCGTAAAAGAAATGGAAGCTGGAGAAATCAAACCTTTTGGTCCTTACGGTAGATCCTTACGGTAAATCTTAGTACGAGGAAATAAAGGTTGCTCCAACTCTTAAACTAGCAATATCCAATGATACAAAGAAAGTAACAGAATTAGCAGAAGGTCAAATCATTCCTTCACGTTAATCAGCTTAGCGAAATATTAAAAACCTAGGAGGTAAGAAAATGAAAAAGAAGAAAAGAAGTTTGTTATTAGCGACAACGATTATCGGACTTTCTGCCATCCTTTCCCCCCTTGCAACAGTAGGTGCAGCAAACGATTATACGGCATCCAATTGGACACGAGAACACGTTACGAAAATCGAACTGAATGATCGTAATACAGCTCCGGTTATTAACATGGATGAATTAGAAAAATTAGATGAAGGGTATCACACTTGGGATACATGGCCTCTTAAAAATAAAGATGGTTCAGTTGCTGTTGTAAATGGGTATAAAATCATTTTTGCTCTTTCAGCTCCAAGTCATGTACTACCTGGTCAAGTCCATGATATTGCCGAAGTTCGTTATTTTTACTCAAGAAACGGCAAGGACTGGATTAGTGGAGGTCCTGTTTTTGAAAAAGGTGACGCATTAGGTTCAAGACAATGGGCAGGATCAGCTATGATCGATGAGGATGATCAACTTCACTTTTTCTATACTGCTACTGGACGTAAAGGAGAAGAGCGTATTACTTATGAGCAGCGCTTTGCCAAAGCTTCTGCTGATGTGGTTGCATCTAAAAATGGAATATCGTTTAAAAATTGGTCCGATCATCAAATAATCCTTGAAGCAGACGGAGAATACTATCAAACTCAAGAACAAGGAAATCAAGGGGATATTGCTTATGCTTTCCGTGACCCTGAATACTTTCAAGATCCTAAGTCTGGTGAAGAGTACATTGTCTTTGAAGGAAACTCTAGTGGAGCGCCTGCTGACCGTTCTTGCTTGCCCGAACACAGTGGATCACCAGAATTTGCTGAAAGTCATGATGTTCCAGAAGTATCCGTATTATTTAATGGAAACATTGGAATTGCCAAGGTAACTAATGACGATTATACGGAATTTGAATTGCTTCCTCCTTTACTAGAAGCGAATTGTGTCAATCAAGAACTTGAGAGACCGCATATTATTGTGAAGGGGAATAACTATTACCTATTCACAGATACACACTTTGATAAATTTGCTCCTGGAATTACAGGTCCAGAAGGATTATACGGATTTGTTTCAGATGATTTATTTGGAGATTATGAGCCACTAAATGGAAGTGGCCTAGTCATCGCTAACCCTGAAGATAATCCATATCAAGCTTATTCTTGGTTGGTTCTGCCTAATGGAACAGTCATTAGCTTTGTTCATTTTACTGATCTAGGTGATTTAACGATTGCAGATGTTGGTCACCAATCACATGAGTTTCAATTTGAACATTTTGGCGGAATGCCCGCACCATCTTTAAAAATTGCATTGAATCGTGACCGTTCGCATATTGTGACTGAGTTAGGACAGGGTGTAATCAGATAATGATAATGAGTCAGCCTCTCATGATTAAAGTGAGAGGCTGTTTCATCAAAGGCGATACTACAAGAATATGGGGGGATATAAATGGAAAGTAAAAGAGATAAGAAGGTCCCATTTTTTTTAGCAGCGATGATAGGCCTTTCTGCTATATTCGCTCCTATTGTAAGTACTGGTGTATATGCCAAAGAAAATATTGATACTTATAATTGGACTCGTGAAGATGTTAGTAATCTTTCAATGAATGCTCATAATACTGCACCTACTATTAATAAAGACGAACTTATTCAAATCACATCAGACTTTTATATTTGGGATACTTGGCCATTACAAGAAAAGAATGGTCATCCAGCTGTCGTAAACGGCTTTAAAATTATTTTTGCTTTGTCAGTGCCTAATGATGTCCTTCCTGGTAAGCGACATGATACAGCTGAAATTCATTATTTCTATTCAAAGGATGGTAAGAGTTGGGAATCCGGTGGCCCTGTTTTTAAAGATGGAGAAGCATTAGGCTCAAGACAATGGGCTGGATCTTCGATTGTTCACAAAGATGGGAAATTACAAATTTTCTACACCGCAACAGGTAAAAAAGGTGAAACTCAACTAAGCTATGATCAACGAATCGCAACCGCAACGGCAAATATAAAAACAACGAACACAAGTGTGACATTTGAAGGTTGGTCGACACATGAAATTATTCTTGAGGCAGATGGAGAATACTATCAAACAAATGAACAAACAGGTCCAGTAGAAACTTCCTATGCATTTCGTGACCCGTATTTTTTCCAGGATCCAAAGACTGGGAAAGAATATCTTTTGTTTGAAGGAAACTCTGCAGGGAAGCTTGAAGACAGATCATATAAACAAGAATACATTGGTTCGGCAGCATTTCGTCAAAACCATGTTATCCCTGATGGATCAAAAGCGTTTAATGGCAGTGTTGGTATTGCCAAAGCAGCAAATCAAGGTTTGACTAACTTTAATTTGCTACCACCATTGTTGGAAGCGAACTATGTAAATGATGAACTGGAGAGACCAAGTGTCATGGTAAAAGGAAACAAATATTATCTTTTTGTAAAAACGCACAATGAGAAATTCGCCTCAGGCCTTAAGGCACCGGAAGGGTTATATGGGTTTACTTCAGATTCACTTTTTGGAGGCTATCAACCCTTGAATGAAAGTGGGCTAGTTATCGCAAACCCAACCGATAATCCGTATCAAGCTTATTCTTGGATGGTTATGTCGAATGGCACTGTCATTAGTTTTGTGAATTATGTTGATGTGGATGGTAAAGATATTTATGAAATTGGCGAGCAATCACCTGAATATCAATTCGACCATTTCGGTGGAATGCTGGCACCTTCTTTAAAAATATCTATCACACGCAATGAAACTAAGATCCTTCATGAAAAGAAGCAAGGGGTTTTTAAATAAAGTGACTTTCATTAGTGGGTTATTTTTCATCCACATTGATAGATAACAAGACTTATCGGATTTTGACTGTCAGTTAGGAATAAACGAGAAGGACAAGCAATGGCGTTCAGTTTTTTTACTGAGCGCCATTGTGCATGGTTACCTTTTAGTTATAATTATAAGTCAACTTCTTATGGTTAAAGTGAGAGTCTACTTTCATTGATTTTTCATATAGGGGAGTGAAGAGCATCATGAAACGAAATCTAGTAATCTTTTTTATGATTGTTATAGCACTGATCATCTGGTTTGCTATAAGTGATTCAGATGTCGAGCAAGAGCAAGTTGAAGAGGAGCCTCTTGAACTTCAACAAGAAGATGAATCTTTAGAGGGTGTGGCTGCCTTATGGAAATTTGATGAAGGAACACGTACGACAACCGTTGAAGCACATTCCAATCAAGAACATCACATCCATTATGTATTTAATGAAGCAGTAGATAAACCGAGCAGCGATCCCCTTTGGAAACAAGGGGTTTCTGGGCACGCTTTGCTGTTTGATGGCTACTCAACTTGGGTATCAGCTGATGCATCGACACTGGATATCCCGGAAGATGCGATGACACTAGAAGCTTGGGTCGCGCCTCGTGCGTTTGAGTGGGGAAATGAGGGGAAACTCTCTTCAATTGTTAGTTATCACAATCAAGAGGAGAATGAAGGCTTTCAATTAGGTGTGTTTCGTCATGGAACATGGTCTTTCCAAATTGGGACAGGTGAGGAATGGTTAGAAGTGTGGGCAGATGAGGAATTTAGACTTCCTCGAAATGAATGGTCCCATCTTGTTGCTGTTTTTTCCAAAGAACGAAACGAAGTCGTTCTTTATCGGAATGGCGAACAAGCAGGCTATCTAGAGATTCCGCCTCATACTACGATCGCCTTCCCTGATCAAGAACTTCGAATCGGAAAAAATAATGACCCTGCTAAAATAAGTGATACTTTTGATGCGAGTATGTTTAATGGGTTAATTGATGAGGTAGTAATTTATCAAAAAGCACTTGAACCGTCTTTTGTTAAGGAACGCTTTGATCAATTTATTGATGGTGAGCTTCCTGATCCTAGTTCGGAACTTGCCTGGGATAGAAGCAGATATGAGGGGGATCGTCATCGGCCTCAGTATCATTTTACTCCCCCAGAGCATTGGATGAACGAGCCGCATGCTCCGCTTCACTTTAACGGACAGTACCATTTATTTTATCAGTTTAATCCAGCGGGCCCTTATTGGGGCGGTATTCACTGGGGACATGCAGTCAGTGATGATCTGATTCACTGGAGAGATTTACCCATTGCCTTAGCCCCTGAAGCAGATCAAGTCGACCCTGATGGTGTATGGTCTGGGGATTCGATTATCGATGATGAAGGCAACCCAGCTCTATTTTTTACCGCAGGAAATGATAGCATGATGCCAAATCAAATGACGGGGCTCGCAAGAAGTACGTTTTTAGATGACCAAAATCCTGATTTAGTTAATTGGATCAAGCATCCAGACCCCGTCACCATTCAAGAAGAAGAGATTCAAACGGAAAAAGGAACTGTTTGGCATGGTCAATTTAGAGATCCGTTTGTCTTTAAATCTGGAGATAAATGGGTCCAGCTTGTTGGTTCAGGAATAAAAGACGGCGAGGAGTCAGTTGGAGGAACAGCGCTTGTTTACACATCAGATAACTTAATCGATTGGCATTATGAGCATCCTCTTATGATTGGGAATGTCCTTAACTATCCGGAAACGGGTGATGTGTGGGAGCTTCCCGTTCTATTACCGATTGGGGAAAACGGTAGCGGTGAAGAAAAATATGTTTTTCTCATTAATCCATGGTTTGACGGCGATAGTGAATATGCGGTGAAATATGTCTGGTATTGGATCGGCTCGTGGGATGATAAAACCTATCAGTTTATCCCTGATCAAGAGGATCCGCAGTTGCTAGATGTCGGCGAACACTTTACAGGACCAAGTGGAATGGTCGATGATGAAGGCCGAGCCATTGTTTTTTCGATTACACAGGATAGAAGAACCGAAGAAAGTCGGTACAATGCCGGATGGGCTCACAATGCTGGTTTACCAATCGTCCTTTCGCTTCGTGACGATCACCGTTTAGGAGTAGAACCTGTTCAGGAAGTAGAACGTTTAAGAGAAGAACACCTTTATGCTCTCGACACCCCTTCTACCATAGAAGACGTGAACCAACAAATAGCAGACCTCAGTGGAGACATGCTTGAAATTGAATTAGAAATTGAAAGAAAAGAGGCTCAAAAAGTCGGGATAAAAGTTCGTCAATCACCAGATCAAGAGGAAGAAACACTCCTATTCTATGATTTTGACGAACAAATGATGAATGTCGATCGGGAGCACTCTAGTCTTTCAGATAATGTGGAAAAAGGAATTCAAGGAGGAAAGGTTGAGTTTCAAGACGACCTTTTACGCCTCCGTATCTTTCTTGACCGCTCCATGGTTGAAGCCTATATTAATGGAGTAAACAGTTTAACGACACGCGTATATCCATCAAGAGACGATTCTCTCTTTCTAGAATTATTTACAGAGGGAGAGTCTGAAGTGAAGAAAATGAATGTATGGAGAATGGGAAGCGCCTATTAATAAGAATTAAAAAAGGGTCAGACCCCAATTGCGAAAGTACGGTGGGCTGACCCTTTTTTCATGAAAAGGTGCCCGATCAAAGCGCCTGATTATTACGTCGTTTCTCCTTTTATCAGTTTGACATCAACAATCGTGTTATTCGGCTTGTCGTCTTCCTTGTCCTCAATCACCTTTACTAAAGTTGAGCATAACTCCCGTTCAAGGCGATCTGCTGGCTGCTTGATTGTTGTGAGCTTTGGATTTTGAAGAATTCGTGTAAAGGACTAAAAGTGTAGTACAAATGTGGTAACGTATTCTTATTTTTATCGATATCTTCACTTTTAATAGTGAAGATATGAATTGGAAAAATAATTTTTTTTAATAAAACACCGTAAACACAAAGATTATCACGTATATAGTTGTGAATTAATATGAATGAATCATATGGAAACGTTTGACATATATATGTTTATGTCTATATAATTTATGTAAACCCTTTCAAAAAAGGGATGTAAATATTCACTTTGCTTTGTAAGGTTGCTAGTTTTACAGAGACTTTGAAAAAATGAAAAGTAGGGGGAATTAGAGTGAGTAGAGCAAAACTGATCTTTGGCATTAATTTTCCAAGATATTGGTTCGATCAGGGCGTTTTTTCCGCTGCGTCATTTTTGGCTGGCTGTCATCATTGCGACATTGATTATTCCGTCTGAAGGTATTTTCCTCCCACTTTATGTTCTTGTTTATAACCTTGGTTGGGTTAACACCTATACGGGCTAAATTGTTCCGTTTGTTGCCAATGACTTTAGTATCTTTTTGTTTCGACAGTTCTTTTTAGATTTTCCAAAGGAAATTGAGGAAGAGGTGAAAATTGACGGATGTTCACAAATCGGGATCTTTTTTAAGATCATTGTGTCCACCGGACTAAGGTGTCTTATGAGGGTAATAGGTATGTTTTCTTTTTCCTTTTACGTAATCGCTTGCGTAAGCGCTTACGAATGAGGATAGAAAAAAATTGTTTCTAAATAAATTTTTTTAGGAGGAAGAGGGTATGAGAGAAAGGAAGTTCCTAAAATGGATCCTATTGTTTCTAGTTATTTTACTAGTTAGTCAACCATTTTTGTTGTATCCAGTTTCAGCTGAAACACCTGCTGGTGATCAGTATCCAGCAACAGAAGCACCTGAAGAGGAAGGAGCTGAAGACGCAGTGTCTGAAGAGGAAGAAGCACCAGAAGAACCAGGAACACCAAAAGAAAAGGAAACGAATGAAAATATCCCTAGAGAATATTATGATGAAGTGTTTCGGCCACAGTTTCATTTCACGCCAGAAAAAAACTGGATGAATGATCCTAATGGAATGGTGTATGTGGATGGAGAATATCATTTGTTTTATCAACATAACCCGACCGATAAAGTATGGGGACCGATGTATTGGGGTCATGCGATTAGTACAGACCTCGTTAATTGGGAGCATATGCCGACCGCTCTATATCCAGATGAAAATGGTTTTATTTGGTCAGGAAGTGCAGTGGTCGATGAGAACAATACGAGCGGATTTGGCGATGGCAGCGGGCCGCCGTTAGTCGCAATCTTTTCGTATGAATTTGGCAATGATCATCAAACAGTTGGTTTAGCATACAGCAACGATAAAGGAAGAACATGGGATAAATATGAAGGCAATCCTGTCATCGATATGCCGGAAGAAACGAAAGTGAGTAATGGCGGAGACGGTGTATTCAGAGACCCGAAAGTATTTTGGCATGATGATCATAATGAATGGGTTTTTGTCATAGCGAGCGGCAAACAAGTGGACTTCTATACCTCTCCCAACTTAAAAGAGTGGACAAAGGTAAGCCGCTTTGAAAACCCAGCGGTGAATGGAGATCTTGGCATTTGGGAATGCTCGGATTTGTTGAAGTTGCCGGTTGAAACAGAGAAAGGACTACAGGAAAAATGGGTACTTTTAACAAGTGTGGCAAATGGTCCAACGGGTGGACAAGGAATCGGCTATTTTATTGGCGAGTTTGATGGAGAGAACTTCATCCCAGATGAGGAAGAAATCAAGTGGTTCGACTATGGGGCGGACATTTATGCAGGTGTGACATGGAGCAACACACCAAATGACCGTCCAATCTTGCTTGGATGGATGAGTCCGCCAAAGTATGCGGGTGATACCCCAACCGACCCGTGGAGAAGTGCGATGACACTGCCTCGAGAGCTACGATTAGAAACAACGAGTGCAGGAATTCGTTTAGCTCAAGCTCCCGTGAACGAATTAGAATCGTTGCGTGGAGAAAGCGTGAGCTGGACGAATGAGACGGTAGAAAGTACAAACACTCTGTTATCTGAGATTGAAGGGGATACGCTAGAAATTATTGCTGAAATTGACCTTGAGCAATCGACAGCCAATGAGATCGGCTTTCATGTAAGAAAAAGCGATGCGGAGTATACCGCAATTGGCTATCAACAGGATAGGGAAGAAGCCTATGTCGATCGACGACAATCAGGAATCATCGATTTCCATCCTGATTTTGCCGCTAAGCATACGGCTTCGTTAGAATCGAATCAAGAGACGTTCAAGCTGCATATATTTGTGGATCGTTCATCTGTTGAAGTGTTTATAAACGACGGTGAAGTCGTTTTTACGGAGCAAATTTTCCCTGATCCAAACAGCAAAGGGTTAGAATTGTTTGCTGATGACGGCATGATTCACCTGAAAAATCTTGAAATCTTTCAAGTAAATCGGGCTCATTTTACACCGGGTTATAAAAATGATTTTAAACGAAGTTATGGCTATGATCCTAGTGAAATAGATGTCGGGAGTTTACCGACAGACATTGAAAATGCCAGTTTTGAAACAGGTGAACTAACGGGCTGGATTACACATGGAAGTGCCTTTGATGGAGTGGTATCGGATGAAACTCAATTTTGGGGTGGACCGTTTAATCAAGAAGGTACGTACCATGTGTGGGGATTTGCAGGTGCCGAACGTGATGATCGTTCTGACCTTCGTACAGGTGTGATGAAATCAAGCTTATTTAAGTTAGATGGAAATGGAACGATTAGCTTCCTAGTAGGGGGCGGCCAAGATGAAAACAATCTCTACGTTTCATTGGTGAAGGCGAAAACGGGAGAAGAGTTATTTAGAACGACTGGCCGCAATACAGAGCAGTACCGGAGAGTGTCATGGAATGCGTCTGAATACGTAGGTGAAGCGGTGTTTATTAAAGTCGTGGATCAGCACTCCGGCGGCTTTGGGCATATTAATGTCGATGACTTTCAAGTGCTTCATTCCAATGAGGATGTCATATCGAACGAGATTGAAAATCCAGGTTTTGAAACCGGAGATTTAACTGGATGGACAGTATTAGAAGGAACGTATGATAACGATGATGTAACATCAGAAGTTGATTACTGGCATCCTGAACCGATTAATAAAGAAGGCGAATATCACCTTTGGGGGAAAGATGATAAGACGGCCAAAATAAAATCTAGTCACTTTGCTCTAGCTGGTAAGGGGAAGATTACGTTTTTAATTGGTGGAGGAAACGACATTGAAAATCAATACGTTGCCTTAATGAGAGCGTCTGATGATCAAGAATTAATGCGTCAAACGAATGAGTGGTTTGATGATTCCGAGAATTACCACCGCGTAACGTGGGATGCCTCTGAGTACATCGGAGAAGAGCTGTATCTGTTAATCGTTGATAACGATGATTCTGGCGGCTGGTCGCACATTAATGTCGATGATTTTAACGTCTTGCATCATGGTCCTGTCTCCTATTGGTCTTTTGATGAAGGAGCCGGAACGACTGCCAAAGACGAAATTAGTGAAACCAAGGACTATATTGACTATGTGTTTAATGATGCGATTGATAAACCGTCTTCCGATCCGCTTTGGAGAGAGGGGATTGTTGGCAGCGGTTTGCTGTTTGATGGCTATTCTACTTATATTGAAAGGGAAGCAAGTGAGTTCACTAAAATCTCCGATGCCCTTACCATTGAAGCTTGGGTAGCCCCAAGAGCTTATGAATGGGGAAATGAAGGTAAAAAGTCAATCATTGTGAACCAGCATGATAAAAGCAAAAATGAAGGTTTTGCGTTAGGAATGGGCCGACATGGAAGCTGGTCCTTTGAGGTCGGCATGAACGGTGAATGGATTGAACTTTGGGCAGATAAAGATAAGCCGCTAGAAAAGTTTAAATGGTCCCATATTGTCGCCACATATGATAAAGAAAAGAGCGAGCTCACGTTGTATGTAAATGGTGAGGCAGCAGGAACGACGAAAACGCCGTTACATGCCAATATAACCCCGTCCAATGAGCCACTTATCATTGGGAAACATAATCATCCAGCCATTATTAATGGGACGTTTTCCGCGAATATGTTTAATGGCTTAATGGATGAAGTGAAAATTCATAATGCTTCCTATAGTTCGGAAAAGGTAAGCGAGATTTACAACAAATATGTGGACACGTTTGAAAACGGCGAGCATCCAACGCCGAATTTAGCAATGGACCGCAGCCGCTTTGACGGAGACCGTCATCGTCCGCAGTATCACTTTATTTCACCTGAACATTGGATGAATGAGCCGCATGCTCCGTTTTATTTTAATGGCAAATACCATATCTTTTATCAGCATAACCCGCAAGGACCATATTGGAACCATATTCACTGGGGACACGCAGTTAGTGATGACATGATCCACTGGAAAGATATGCCGGTTGCCCTAGCGCCAGAAGGAGGATCTGTGACACCGGATGGAGTATGGTCAGGGGATGCAACGTTTGATCAAGATGGCCTGCCGGTTCTATTGTTTACCGCAGGTGATGATAGTAAAGTTCCGAACCAAATGACAGGTCTTGCAAGAAGTACATTTGCAAAAGACGGAGATGTTAACTTGCCATATTGGGAAATGAATGATGAGCCTATAACGGTTCAAGCACCAAATTTACATGCCGATGAAGGTGAAGTATGGTACGGACAATTTAGAGACCCATATGTGTGGCAAGAGGGAGATACATGGTATCAATTAGTCGGTTCTGGGATTCGAAATGGTGACAAAAGCGTAGGTGGAACAGCTCTTCTTTATACATCAACCGACTTAGAAAATTGGAAATATGAAAAGCCGTTTTTTGTTGGGGATTACGAGAACTACCCTGAGACCGGTCAAGTTTGGGAGCTGCCTGTATTCTTGCCGTTAAAAGACGATGAAGGAAATAACACAGGCAAACATGTGTTACTAATTAATCCGTGGTATGAAAGCTACAGCCCGCACAACATTAAATATGTCTGGCATTGGATCGGAACGTGGAATAAGGAAACCTTAGAGTTTACTCCTGATCACACAGAGCCGAGAATATTCGATAAGGGTGAGCACTTCACCGGTCCAAGTGGATTTGTCAATCACGATGGACGTTCGATTTTGTTTAGCATTGCTCAAGGCAGACGATCAGAGCAAGCGCAGCATGACGCAGGTTGGGCACATAATGCTGGACTGCCATTAAGCCTGACATTACGAGATAACAATCAACTTGGAATCGTACCTATTAAAGAGCTGCAAGCGCTGCGAATGGAACAAGTAGCTTCTTTTAAAAATACGAAGATCTCAAAAGCAAATAAGCTCTTATCAGATGTTCAGGGAGATCTATTAGAGATTATTTTAGAAGTAGACAATCAAAATGCGAGTGAATTT
The DNA here is from genome assembly GCF_056619925.1 of Halalkalibacter sp. HAAS-P013. Lineage (NCBI taxonomy): Bacteria > Bacillati > Bacillota > Bacilli > Caryophanales > Bacillaceae > Halalkalibacter > Halalkalibacter sp. HAAS-P013. Next base: position 166,998 of record NZ_JBWQTU010000011.1, on the reverse strand, counting down.
GGAATCAAAGTAAGACGCAGTGAAAATGGAGAAGAGGAAACGCTGATCTATTATGACTACGAGAATTCCATGTATTCGATTGATCGAAATAAATCTAGTTTAGATCCCGATGTTCGGAAAGGAATCCAAGGAGATGTCATGGATTTAGATGGAGAAAATTTGAAACTCCATATTTACTTAGACCGGTCAATGGTTGAAGCGTATGCAAATGGCTATAAGAGTTTAACATCAAGAGTGTACCCGACTCGTTCTGATGCGCTTGGATTAGAGTTATGGAGTGAAAATGGAGAAGTGACGATTAAGTCAATGGAAGTATGGGAGCTAGGTTCTGCTTATGGAGAGACGGTTCCAGCTTATTGGCCTGATGCCGAACAAGCTCCAGAATCGATTGACTTGCCCAATCACGATTTCCAGACAGGAGATTTAACGGGCTGGATTACTGAAGGCAATGCGTTTACAGATGATCATATTACCGATCGTTACGATTGGGGCTGGGGCGGTCCGTTCAATCAAGCTCATACAGATCTTGATGTGAACCATTATCATTATTGGGGCTTCCATCCTGATCAGGGAGGGGATGAGGCAACAGGGGTTATGAAGTCGCAAAACTTTGTTTTAGGCGGCAATGGCCAAATTGACTTCTTAGTAGCAGGAGGAAACATTCCAGGCCAGCTTTATGTCGCATTAGTGAGAGCCTCAGATGATGAATATATCATGAAGGCAACTGGTCACAACTCGGAACAATATCGCCGAGTGAGGTGGGATGCATCTGAGTATATCGGTGAGGAATTGTATTTGAAAGTGGTGGACCAAGCAACAGGCGGCTGGGGCCATATCAACCTTGATAACGTAAATGTTCCAGTTGACCCGAGTACTCAATTTGATTTAACTGGTTTAGAGGAAAAGCAAGATGAAGAGCAAGGAAAAGGAAAGAATGAAAAGAAAGGAAAGGGAAAAGGGATTTTTCAAAACATACTAGAACGTATTCCATTGCCGTTTTGACGTGCCAAAAGGAATAAGCAGAAAGCAGAATATAAAGCTGGAGAAGTAGCGGTACCTTGCCTGTTTCTAAAGCGCAGCTCAGCAATCCGACTGAGCTGCGTTTTCATGATGTGAAATGGTTGATCGGGGATGAGAAATAACCATGTGTGACTTGGATAGAAGGGAAAGAATCTTAATTATTTCATGTTACAGACATCTATTGATTTTGTAGATTAAAAAAAACTATTGAAACCGATTCCAATAATGTTTATAATTTGTTTTATAAGCGTTGTATCTTTTTCGCTCTCCTTGTGAGGGTAATTTTTATAAATGAATTTGAAACCGATACCATACTGAAGTGGAAGGTTAATCAGTTCATATTCACATTTGAGGAGGTGGTTTTATCGACTTTCTTTTGAAACCGATACCACATTAGACGAATTTCTACTTAAAAATACGTATCACACATTATAAGTATCCAAGGGGGAGAGTTTATGAAAAAGAAATTACTATCTTTATTTCTAGGTTCTATGGTAATGGGATCTTTGCTAGTAGGCTGTGGCGGTGATACAGGCAATGAAACGACAGAATCTCCGGAAGTTGCTGCTGGAGAAGAGCAGATTTCAATCGATATTTTTCAGGGGAAGGTTGAGTTTAGAGATCAGTTTATGGAGTTAGCTCGTCAGTATGAGGAAGAAAATCCAAATGTCAGCATTAATTTTGCTGCAGTAGGTGGGGGAAGTGATTATTTTACTTCCTTACGTTCAAGGTTCTCGGCAGGAGATGAACCTGAAATTTTCAGTCTTGCAGGGCCTTCTGAATTAGCTGATTACCAACAGTATTTGGCGGATGTATCGGATACAAAAGCTGCTTCTTTAGCATTAGAAGGGACATTAGATGGGATTACAACTGAAGAAGGAGTATTTGGTCTACCTTTTAACCTAGAGGGTTACGGGTTGATCTATAACAAACGTATTTTTGAAGAAGCTGGCATCAATGCGGAAGAAATACTTACTATTGAAGATCTAGAAGCAGCTGTACAGGTAATCGACGAGCAAAAAGAGGAGCTCGATATCGATGCTGTTTTCGCACTAGCGGGAAGTGAATTATGGGTAACTGGAAACCACTTGGCAAATGTGTATATTGCTCCAGAGTTTGATAATGATGTATTACAAACCTATGAAAGCGGGTCACTAGAATTTGAGAGAAGTGATGAATTACAACGAATGGTCGATCTTCAAAGTGACTATTCTGTTCAACCTGTCTTGAGTGTTGACTATTCACAGCAAGTAGAAAGATATTTCTCATTAGAGCGAGTGGCGATGATTCAACAAGGAAACTGGATTTATCCATCCGTGAATGAAATGGATCCTGACTTTGCCCAAAATGGAATAGGGATTCTGCCAATTCCGCTGGAAGGGTATGAAGGACATTTACCAGTTGGAGTACCAAACTATTGGGTAGTTAATAACAACAAGGATCCTGAAGTGGTTCAAGCTTCTAAAGACTTCTTAGATTGGCTGTATACATCGGATGTAGGGAAAGAGGCTGTTTTAACACAATTGAACTTTATTCCAGCGTATGAAGGCTTTGATGAGAGTAAGATTGCAGACCCATTGTCTCAAACTATTTATGAATATTCGTCTGAAGGAAAAACCATTGGGTGGGTATTCATGGGGTATCCGAATCCATGGGGAGACATTTTAGGTGCTAACATTCAAGAGTATATTGCTGAACAAATCTCTTGGGATCAAGTTGTAGATAATTCTGTTAATGAATGGGAAAGCAAGAGGAAATAGTCGAACTTTTAAACCTAAACAGCTAACGATTAGGAGTTGTTAGCTGTTTTTACATCAAGGGAGTGATGTCCCATTGATATTAGAGGAGGTAACAGAATGAGGAACCGTGATGTATCTTTTTGGCTATTTTTAACGCCTGTTATTTTAAGCTTAAGCCTTGTCGTAATCATTCCTTTGCTCATTGGATTGTATTATTCCTTAACAGATTGGAATGGGCTGACCTATAACCAGTTTGTTGGCCTAGATCATTATATAAGACTGTTTCAAGATGCCCGTTTTACTAGTTCTATTTGGTTCACATTTCGTTTTTCGGTTGTAACGGTCATCATGCTTAATGTGATTGGATTAGGGTTAGCTTTACTTGTGACTAGAAAATTCAAGTCAAGTAATCTCCTTCGTACGATCTTTTTCATGCCTAACTTAATTGGTGGGTTAATCTTAGGTTTTATTTGGCAGTTTATTTTTATTAGTGTATTTGCAGACATTGGTCATTCTCTTGGTATACCGGGATTAACTGGTTGGTTATCAACACCAGGTACCGGTTTTTGGGGTCTTGTTATTTTGACTTGTTGGCAAATGGGTGGGTATATCATGATCATTTATATTGCTTATTTACAAAGCATACCGAATGAGTTACTTGAGGCTGCTGAAGTGGATGGTGCGAACGCGTTCCAACGTTTTCGTAACGTCACATTCCCTTTAGTGGCGCCAGCTTTTACTATAAGTATGTTCCTAACTCTTTCTACCTCCTTTAAAATTTATGACCAAAATTTATCTTTAACTAATGGTGGTCCATTCAACTCAACAGAGATGGTAGCAATGAATATCGTAAATACAGCATTTACCAGCAATCAAATGGCGTATGGCCAGGCAAAGGCCATCATCTTTTTTATCATTGTAGCGGCAATTGCTGTCACTCAAGTCTACTACAATAAGAAACGAGAGGTGGACTTATAATGAAGAGGAAAAAAGGAAATTTATTTTGGCTTCAAATTGTGAGTCTTTTATTAGGTTTCATTTGGCTTTCTCCTTTCTATTTAATGGTTGTAAACGCATTTAAATCAAAACGTGATATGTTTGCTGATGTAATAGGATTACCAAAAGAGTTAGTGTTCGATAACTTTGTTCAAGCTTTTATTGATTTAAGATTTGTTCAATCTTTCTTTAACTCACTACTTATAACAGTTATTAGCATTGCTGTTATTGTCTTCTTTTCATCTATGGCTGGATACGCCTTATCTCGAAATAAGAGTAAAACAAGTGGGGTTATTCTACTCGTTTTTGTAGCGGCTATGCTTATTCCTTTCCAAGCTGTTATGATTCCTTTGATTTCATTATTTGGTCAGGCGGATATGCTAAATCGCTTTGGATTAATTTTTATGTATTTAGGATTTGGTTCAAGCCTCGCTATTTTCCTATATCACGGTGCTATGACTGGAATTTCCAAATCGTTGGATGAGGCAGCAACGATTGATGGTGCTACAAAGTTTCAAACATTTTGGCATGTTATTTTTCCGTTACTCAAGCCTATATCTGTTACGGTAGGGATTTTGAATGTAATTTGGATTTGGAATGACTTCTTACTGCCATCTCTTATTTTAAGTGATGCCGAATCAACCATTCCGCTTAGAATGTTTATGTTTTTTGGCCAATATACACGTCAGTGGCACTTAGCATTAGCAGGTTTGACAATCGCGATCATACCTGTCATTATCTTTTATTTCTTTGCGCAAAAACAAATTATTAAAGGTGTTTCTGAAGGTGCAGTAAAGTAATGGTGTAACAAGGGGGAGTAAGTGATGGGAAAGTTGATAAGTGGTTTCTACTTGGTCAGTGAGTGGATCTCTCGATTTGCTGTTGCTAATTTATTATGGCTGTCATTCACGTTTCCAGTCTGGATTGTTGTGCTTAATACGATCATGCTAGAATCCTATGATCTCTCGATACTGACCGTTTTATACGTAACCGTAACTGCTCCTCTTGTTGTATTCCCTGCGACTTCTGCATTATTTGCAGTGAGTCGAGATTGGGCGATGGAAAAAGAACAGGATACTGTAATAAGTGACTATTGGAACTATTACAAAGAGAATTATAAAAGTAGTTTGAAAATAGGAATTGTCCTGACAACGGCATGGGTGGTTACAGTCGGGGATATATTTTATTTCAGTGATATTACCCCCTTTGTCACGTATGTTTTTGTTGGGATTGGATTGTTCTTGTTTGTTGTAACGATTCATTCTTTTTCTGTTATGGTGCATTATGACATAAGAGTATCGGATGTACTAAGAAAAGCGCTCTTTTTTACAGTAGCTAAACCGTTAATAAGTTTCATTATTATTATGACAACGGCTATCAATTTGTTTGTTAGTGTAAATCAACTAAGGTTTTTGCTTATATTTTTTAGCTTTTCCATTATTTCATTTATTTCGGTATCGTTATTTTTAAAAATGTATTCAATGCTTATAGAGAAAAAGTGATAGGAGTTTTAGGAGGGGGAAATATGCAAGAAAAATGGTGGCATGATTCAGTCGTTTACCAGGTATATCCAAGGAGCTTTAAGGATACGAACGGAGATGGAATTGGTGATATAAATGGTATTATCGAAAAACTTGATTATTTAAAGGAATTGGGGATTAACGTTATATGGCTAAGTCCTGTGTATGAATCACCAATGGACGATAACGGATATGATATTTCTAATTATGAAGATATTGCTAAAGAATTTGGGACAATGGAAGAGATGGACCGATTAATTCATGAAGCCGGTGTACGAGGGATTAAGATCATAATGGACTTAGTTATTAATCATTCATCAGATGAGCATGCTTGGTTTATTGAGTCTAAAAGCAGCCTAACAAACCGTAAGAGAGATTGGTATATTTGGCGTGATCCAAATGAAGATGGCACCCCTCCGAATAATCTACGATCGATTTTTGGGGGCTCTTGCTGGGAATATGATGAAATAACGGGACAATATTACTTCCATTCCTTTTCGAAAAAGCAACCAGACTTAAACTGGGAAAATCGAGAGCTTCGGGAAGAGCTTTATCGCATGATTCGTTGGTGGTTAGATAAGGAGATTGGCGGATTTCGTGTTGATGCAATTACGTTTATTAAAAAACCAGAAAAGTTTCATTCTGAAGTTCCAGATGGTAAGGATGGCTTGAGGGTTGTTAAACCGAATTATCCGGGTGTTGGTGAATTATTAACTGAACTAAAGGGAGAGTCCTTTGTAAAATACGATATTTTTACGGTAGCAGAGGCACCAGGAGTGGATCTTGACCAGTTATCTGAGTACAGTGGTGATGATGGATACTTTGATATGCTGATTCGTTTTGATCATGTGGATATGGACATGGACGAAAGTGGAAAATGGCACGCGAAGAAGGATTGGACACTTTTGGATTTTAAAAGTGCTTTAACGAAAAACCAAGAAGCCATCAAAAAGAATGGCTGGACCGCTTTATATTTAGAAAACCACGATCAGCCGCGGTCATTAAATCGCTTTATTCCAAAAGAAGATATCAACGACCGATCAGCTAAGATGCTAGCTGCATCCTACTTTTTCTTAAAAGGAATGCCATATATTTATCAAGGCCAGGAAATCGGCATGACGAACATTCAATATGAAACAATTGTTTCTTATAACGATATTTCCTCGATTGATCAGTATAATGTTGCCCTTGATGCGGGTTACTCAAAAGAAGAAGCGCTTGAAGTTGTTTACCGAAGAAGTAGAGACAATGCCAGAACTCCAATGCAATGGAGTGACGATGCTAATGGCGGATTTTCTTATGTAGAGCCTTGGTTACAAGTCAATGAAAATTATAATCAAATCAATGTAAAAAAAGCTTTAGAGGATAAAGATTCATTGTTTTACTTTTATCAAAAGCTAATTCAAATCCGTAGAGATTCATCGTATAGTGAATTATTGAAATTTGGGATGTACGAGGAGCTATTTAATGACCATTTAGATGTTTATGTCTATTCGCGCAGCTTTCAGGATCAAAGGTTACTGGTGATCACCAATTTCTCAAATAAAGAAGTACAGTTGAATATTGGGGAAAGGTCAAAGAAAATTGTACTTGGAAACTATGAAGATACTTCATTATTGGATGGAAATGTTACGGTTCGGCCGTATGAGTGTATGGTTTATGAACTGGATTAATAGGAAAATTTCATCATTGAATTAAAGGTTGGATCATACAATCGGCTCGTTGATAGAAAAAGTAAGAGTAATGACAGCCACTATCCATTGCAATATGTTTCTATGTTAAAGTAAAATAATTATATGAAAATGATTTCATGTTCTAAAAACAGTGGAGTGATCGACAAGTGGCTAATATATCAGATGTTGCAAAATTATCAGGATTATCAAAAACGACGGTTTCACGTGTGATAAATAACCATCCGTACGTTTCGGACAAAAAGAGAGAACAAGTACTAAAGGCGATGAAAGAGCTTGGTTATATACCAAACCCTTCCGCTCGAAGGCTAAGGGGGCAGTTAACTACAACGATAGGTGTAATTGTACCTAGAATTGTGAATCTGTTTTTTGCGCATTTAATAAATTCTATTGAACAAGCTGCGTCCAAAAAGGGATATCAAGTGTTGATTGGCCAAAGTTATGAAGATAAAGAAAAGGAAATAGCCTTTTTAAATTTATTAAAAACAAAGCAAGTTGATGGAATTATCATGACTTCGACTGAAAATGATTGGAACGTTATTGAGTCATATAACGAATATGGCCCAATTATGTTATGTAATGATTATGTTAACCAAAAGGTAGCTCCTATGATTCGATTGAACCAAGCAAAAGGGGCCTATATAGGTGCGAATCATTTAATAGAACGTGGACATCAAAAGATTGCATACTGTACAGGAGGCTTGTTTGATGAGCAGGGAAAAGGGAAAGATCGTAATCAGGGGTTTCAAAAAGCGCTAAGTGAGGCAGGAATTAAGATTAATCCAAAATGGATTTTCATTGATCAACATACGATTGAAGATGGTAAACACGTGCTAAGACAAATTTTAGAGATGGAGGACCGCCCAACTGCTATTTTTACCGGGAGTGATGAAGTGGCAGGTGGGATTGTCATTGAAGCAAAAGAGAAAGGCCTATCAATTCCTAATGACCTAGCTGTTATTGGATTCGATGATCAACCGATTGCGGAAATACTAGATCCAAAACTAACGACCATTCGCCAACCTGTTGATCTGATGGGGGAAAGGTCAATTGAAGTAATGATTGAAATGCTAGAGAATCCAGAAAGGGAGATAAGAAATTACGAGCTTCCAATAGAATTGATTGTACGACAATCGACATAATGTGCAACTTAATCTGCAATTAAGAAAACAAGGGGGGTGTCTCAAAAGGTCTGTTTTTGACCTTTTGAGACACCCCTTTGTATTTTTTTTACGAAAGAATCTTGGGAAAAGTGTATTACGGAGTAGTGCTTGTATCGTATGTATAATTTTGGAATAGAATGATTTTAAAAGAAAGCGTTGACAGGGTTTTAGAATAAAAAGTATAATAGAAATAGAAATCGGTTCCACAACCAAAATGGATTTTTTACAGTGTGGTTTATAGTTGAAACTAGACATATTTTTTACTTGTATGTGGAACCGATACCATATAGTTGTTAGTGGTTTCCGTTGTCCTGTTTGTATAAACGTAATAAAAAAACATTGAATTAATTAACAATTTATAACTTCACTTTTTTTGGAGTTTTATGGAACCGATACCACAACTAGAACTTTATCTAATGGAGGAAACAACATGGAAAAGAAATGGTGGCAAAAAGAAGTAATCTATCAAATTTATCCGAAGAGTTTCTATGACTCAAATAATGATGGGATAGGGGATATTAAAGGCATTACACAAAAACTAGATTATTTACAGTCTTTAGGAATTACGATGGTATGGATTTGTCCAATTTACAAATCACCTATGGCTGATAACGGTTACGATATCTCAGATTATTATCAATTAAATCCAGAGTTTGGAGAAATGAGAGATTTGGATGAGTTAATTGATAAGGCAAAAGAAAAAGGGATAAAGGTTGTCCTTGATCTTGTTATCAATCACACATCAGATGAACATCCATGGTTCCAAGATTTACTTCAAAATCCAAAGACTAGCAAGTATAGAGACTATTATATTTTAAAAACAGGAGAAAATGGTCAACCTCCTACTAACTGGCGCTCTGTATTTGGTGGAAGTGTATGGGAGCCTTTGCAAGGTACAGATGAGTACTATTTCCATTCATTTGATGTGAAACAACCTGATTTAAATTGGGAAAACAAAGAAGTTAGAGAAGAGCTATATAAAATGGTGAATTACTGGCTTGATAAAGGCATTGCTGGATTTAGGGTAGATGCCATTACGTTTATTAAGAAAGATCAAAACTATGATAATATTCCTGCTGATGGAGTTGATGGACTTGTCAAATGTACAAAAAAGGCCCGTAATCAACCAGGGATTGAGGATTTTTTACATGAATTAAACGACGAGACATTTTCAAAATATAACTGTGTAACGATTGGCGAAGCTCCTGGAGTACCTTATGAGCAATATGGGGATTACATCGGAGACAACGGCTACTTTTCAATGATTTTTGATTTTAGATATGCAGACCTTGATGTTGCTTCTGGAAGTGAGTGGTTTAGAAGAATTGATTGGAATGTCTTAGATTTAAAGAATTTAATTTTCACGAGTCAAAAGGAAATCCAAAAAGCTGGTTGGGGAGCGAACTTTTTAGAGAATCATGATCAGAACAGATCGATCAGCAAGTATATAAAAGAAGAAGAGAACCGAAACTTTTATTCAGCGTCCATGCTGGGTGCAATGTTTTTCTATCTTCGCGGGACTCCATTTATCTATCAAGGTCAAGAAATTGGCATGACGAACTTTGAACGTAAAAGTATTGAAGAGTTTGATGATATCTCTAGCATCGACCAATATTATCGTTCTATGAAAGAAGGCTATAGTGAAGAAGAAGCACTTCACTTTATTAATTTACGAAGCCGTGACAATTCTAGAACGCCATTTCACTGGAGTAACAAGGAATATGGTGGGTTCTCAGAAGTGAAGCCTTGGTTAGGGATGAACGAGAATTACACAGTGATCAATGTGGAACAGCAAGAGCAAGATCCGAATTCGATTTTGCGGTTTTATAAAGAAATGATTCAAGTTAGACAGTCGAGTGAGGCAAGTGAATGCTTAATTTATGGAGAGATTGAACCTATTTTAGAAGATCATCTGACGATTGTGGCCTATAAACGAAAGTTTGGGACTGAAGAAGTTGTTTGCTATTTCAACTTTTCGTCTGAGGATCAAAAAGTTGAATTAGAATATAGCAAGTATGATGTTCTTTTAAATAATTACGAAGAAGAGACCGTATCTGAACAAAAATGTTCATTAAAACCTTACCAAGCACTAATACTCCAAAAGAAAGAAGAGGGTTATGATGAGTGAAAATAAATACGAACGTATAGGAAAAGAACTTATTCAAGTCATCGGTGAAGATAATATTGAATCGTATGTTCATTGTGCAACAAGGCTACGATTCTCCGTTAAAGACCGGAAAAAGATTGATGATGAGGCCATTGAAAAAATTGATGAAGTAAAAGGCGTATTTTATAATGCAGGTCAATATCAGGTCATTTTAGGTACTGGAACAGTCAATAAAGTTTATTCTGCTTTAAGAGGAGGCAGGCCCGATGAAGAGGATGACCAAGCAAAAGAGGAGTCCTCATCTCAAAATAAGGAAAAGGGAATCAGGAGAGCGGTACGAACGTTAGCCGATATCTTTATTCCGATCATCCCAATAATTGCGGCAACGGGTTTATTCCTTGGTCTAAGAGGTGTTTTGACTAGTGATGCATTCTTAGGATTAATTGGCATGAGTATTGGTGATATTCCTGAGTACCTTTTAACGCTAACAGCAGTCCTAACAGATACAGCATTTGCTTTTTTACCAGCTTTAATCTGTTGGTCTGCCTTTAGGAAATTTGGTGGTATGCCTATCATTGGTTTTGTGCTGGGGCTAATGCTAGTTTCTCCTGCTCTGCCAAATGCATATGCAGTCGCAGACATTAATAGTGGGGTAGAACCTATTATCGCTTTTGGTTTCATACCGATTGTTGGTTATCAAGGTAGTGTGTTAACAGCTTTAGTTGTAGGGTTTCTTGGAGCGAAACTTGAGAGGAAGTTACGTGCTGTCATGCCGAATGCATTAGATTTGATTTTTACTCCATTCTTTGTTTTGTTGTCTATGATGATTACAGGATTACTTATTTTAGGACCGTTATTACATTTTGTAGAAGCGGGATTAGTAACAGTAGTAACACAACTTATCGATATTCCACTTGGTATTGGCGGATTAATGATTGGCTTTATTTACCCGTTAGCGGTTATGACGGGAATGCACCATTTATTTATTATGATTGAAACTACCATGCTTGCTAATACTGGATTTAACCCTTTAATTACTCTTTGTGCAATGTATGGTTTTGCGAATGCTGGTACTTGTTTAGGAATTACAGTGAAAGCCAAAAAAAGCACAGTGAAGGTTACAGGAGCGAGTGCGACGGCGACTCAATTGCTTGGTGTTAGTGAACCGGCCTTGTTTGGGGTAGTAATGAGGTATAGTACGAAACCGCTTTATGTTATGATTGCTTGTTCCGCTGTAGGAGGTGCCATTCTCTCTTTATTGAATGTACAAGCAAATTCATATGGTTTAGCAGTCGTTCTTTCGCCTTTAATGTACATTTATGATTGGAGTCAACTTCTTGCTTACCTAGTTGTATCCGTAATCATTTTTGTTGCTGCATTTTTCATTACTTATTTATTTGCAGTACCAAAAGAAGTTATGGTCGAAGATGAAGAGGTGAAAGTTAGAAATGTGGGTTGATTACTAATCAACGGTTGAATCTTTATGATAAAAATGAGTTGCGACGGCAGTTCATTTTTATCTTTTTTTTTTTTCTTTAAATTAAAAGAAGTTCCTCGTAAAGAAGGATTACTTTTAATATAGGTGCTCAATGGTGTTATTATAGGATTCTATTACTTTTTGGTAATTATTATCGTGTTGTTTTTGAAGCTTGCATCCTTCCGCTTGAGGGCGACTAACTCTCCTACCGTGATTCCAGGAAGAAATATATTTGTTTTGGTGGGATTTAGGGAACTAAATAAGTTAAGACGTCTTTATCGGCGAAAGAATTAATATCTATTGGTTGAAGATGATAGTGTTGAAGTTTTGGTATTTTTAAAGGTACTGCAAAATTAGGGAATATTCTAATTTGCTAGGTTTTTTATGAAAGCGCTAACTATTTTTATTGACATATAGATTGGTATAATATATTATGAAAACATAATTAGTAAATTGAGTTAACCAATTCGGGTTTTAATATAATAGAGCCTGCTGCAATCGGTTATAAAGAGTCAAAAGTATTAGTTAAGGGAATGAATAAATGAGATAATTAGGTGTTGTTATATTTATTGGTTTATTTAGTTAACTAATATTCAAAGGAGGGGAGTAGATTGCTTGAATTAGGGCTAAGCCAGAAAAACGTGAAATTTCAGAATCGAAGCAAGGTTCTGAAAGTGTTGAGGAAACAACCAGGGATCTCTCGTAAAGATATATCTGATCAAATAGGATTGACGAAAGCAGCTATTTCATCAATCACCTCTGAAATGATTGATGAAAAAATAATCGTCGAAACAGGAAATCAAGAAACAGGTGTTGTCGGAAGAAAAAAGGTTTTGCTAGAGTTAAACAAAAATTTTGGTTATGTTTTAGGTCTAACTATTTCTGAAACTTTCATAACAGTCCTCATAACAAACTTATTAGGCGAAACTGTTGAAAGTTATATTCATGAATTTTCTAGTGGTGACGGTTGTGACAAAGATGAGGTCATAGATCTTATTGTTGAAAAAGCTTTATATCTCCTTTGGATGAATGGTATAGATAAAAAATCGGTTCTCGGAATTGGTATAAGCTACATAGGTGAATTGGAAAACGTAGATATCGATTACATAAAAGTCCAAATGGCTAAAAAGCTGAGGTTGAAGGTAGTTTTAAGCAATAATGTGAAAGCGCTTGCTATGATGCAGGTGGACTTTAGTATTAAAGAGACTAGTGAAAACTTTCTATTTGTTAAATACGGACCAGGACTAGGGATGGCGATCGTTGAAAGCGGAACCATTATTGAAGGTGTTGATAATAAAGCTGGAGAGATTGGTCACACCATTGTAGATGCAGATGCTAATAGTACTTGTCGCTGTGGGAGGACAGGTTGCCTTGAAGCCCTCATCTCGGAAAAGGGGATTATCGAAGACATCAAAAAGCTTGGTCCTAATTATAGTTATCTGATTATTAATGAAAATCTCTCGATAATCGATTATAAAAGTGTCAATGAACTGCTAGAAATGAAAGATCCATCGATTACTTCAATTTTTGAGCAACGATATGATCTTTTCGCCAAATCTCTCGCAAACAGTATTATATTGTTTAATCCGGAATACGTTTGTGTTTACGGATTGATATTTAGTCAACCGAGCATTTTTGAAATGATTAACACAAAGGTTAATGAGTATTTGGGGTTCAACACTACGGCGCTCATAAAACTTTCTGACTTAGATCCTACTAGCGATGCTATCGGAGTCGCAGAGCTAGTACTAAGAGAGTTATTTTATGATATGGGTGGATTTAGAGAAATCTAAAGCATTATTATGTGGGTGGTAAGGGCTAATTTGCCATAATAATATAAGAAATGGGGCTATGTTATCATGAGAAGTAATTTTAAAATGGGGTTATTTTTACTAATGTCAATCCTTATGATGTTTGTTGCTGTGGGTTGTCAGCAAAGCGGGTCAAGCGAAGGCGCAGAAACAAAAACTTCAGGTTCTGGTTCTAGAGAATTGGTAAAAATCATTGTTCCTTATGGTGTTGGTGGGACAGCTGATGCGATTGGTAGAAAGTATGCAAAAATTGCTGGAGAATTGTATCCTGAATATAATTTTGTCGTGGAACAAAAAACCGGTGGCGATGGGTTTGTAGGGGCTGCATACTTTGAAAGTATTGATGTAAATGCTAAAGAACTTCTTTTACTCGGGTATGGTAACGCTTACAGACATGAATTTGGGAAAAGATATGGTACTGAACAAGTTCCTTTCGATTTAGAAAACATGAAACCATTAGCAGCGGTTGATGATAGAACTTGGATTTTATACGGAAAGCCTGGTGACACACTTGAAGAAGTGCTTGAAAAGGCGAAAGCTGGAGATTTAAGAATGTCAGGCGGTAATCCTTTATCTGATCCTCACCTGGCGATTGGTTCTCTTGTAGCTGTTGAAGGTGGTAGTGTGACGGTAGTTGGTTATGATGGTGGTGCAGCGCAAAAGTTAGGTCTTATAAATGGTGAAGTTGACGTATTTGTTGGAACAACACAAGCAGCTATGGGAGAAGTTGAAGCAGGCGATTTAATTCCAATGCTAGCTTTTTCTGAAGATAGTTTCGATGGTTTGGTAGGCCCTGATGGACCTATCAGTGTACAAGGATTGGTTAATGACAAACACCCTGCGCTAGATTCAAACAAAGATTATTCTGGTTCAATTCTTCCAGCAGGCGGGTTCATTACGGCTCGAACTGGAACAGATCAGGAATGGGCAGACAAAGTTATTGAAGTAAGTAAAGCAGTTTGGGCTACAGACGAATTTAGGGACTGGAAGGAAGAAATCGGCCTGAATCATTTTGAAGTTTATGGTGATGATGCCCAAGCTCATCTGGATGATGCAGTAGAAAAGGCAATCAATGCTTATGAGTTGCTTAATTAGTTAATAGTATTTGCAAAAAAATAGGGAATTCCAAATTTTAAGGAGGCATTCCCTATTTTTTTTAAAATATGGAGGGCTTTAAATGAAAATTCGTACAAATCTATTAAGTGGGATTATTTTTGGCATATTTAGTATTGTTTTTATTTTGCTTGTTCCTTCACAGGTAGCTGTTCCAGCTATTGATAACGGTGGTCCGAGTCCGCGTATTATCCCGTATATCGTCTTATATGGAATATTAATCTGTTCTATTGCTCTCATAATTCAAAGCCTTGTTTTTAAAAAAGAACATATCATTGTTTTTGACTTTAAAATCGAAAAAGCCTCGCTGATCACCCTTGTGATAATGATTTTGTTTGGGATTGTCATGCTTAATTTTGGCTTTATCATAAGTGTTATCGTTGTTTTACCTATTTTGCTTTTTATACTTCGTGAAAGAAAACCGTTTATATACGGATATACGATATTTGGAGGAATAGGAGTCTATTACCTGTTTACTAAGGTTTTTAATATTACACTCCCTGTATTTGGAGGTTAAATCATGGAAGTAGTTTTAAGTGGTCTACAAGAAGTTTTAACACTACACAATATTTTAATTATATTAGCATCGCTAATTTTAGGAATGATTGTGGGTTGTATACCCGGTCTTACAGTTACGCTTGGAATTATATTGTTGTTACCTCTAACATATTCATTTACTTCAGCATCAACGGCAATTATAGCCTTGCTGGCTGTTTATGTAGGTGGCATGTATGGTGGATCTATTAGTGCAATCCTCTTGAATACACCTGGAACTAATGCCGCTATTGCTACTACATTTGATGGATATCCGTTAGCGAAAAAAGGGAAGGTTAAAAAGGCTTTAGATGTTTCTTTATTTGCTTCAGTAGTGGGTGGTTTATTAGCAGCTTTTCTCCTACTGTTTGCGTCAGGATTTATTGCAAAAATGGTTTCTGGCTTTACGTCTACAGAGTATTTTGCACTTGCTATTTTAGGTCTTTCATTAATTGCAGGGGTAAGTGGAGACAATCTTTTTAAAGGAATTTTAGGTGGTTTGCTAGGTCTTTTTATTTCGGTAATTGGACTTGACCTTGTTACTGGGGTATCAAGATTTTCTTTTGATACTATGCTTTTATATCAAGGGCTGACTATCATGCCTGCAATGATCGCCTTTATAGCTCTAGCACAGGTTATGATTAAATCAGCAGACTACATTAATTCAAAGGATAACAACGGTAATATCACAAAAATTGATAATGAAGGTATAACAAAAAAAGAAAGAAAAAAGATTTTACCGGCTATTTTAAGATCAACTGGGATTTCATCAATAATAGGAGTAATGCCAGGAGTTGGTGGGGGTGTTTCTCAGTTTCTTTCTTATAACGAAGCTAAACGAACGTCGAAGAATCCAGAGGAATTCGGAAAAGGTAGCCTAGAAGGAGTTGCAGCTGCGGAATCTAGTAATAATACCGTCGTTGGTACATCAATGATGCCGTTACTAACATTAGGAATTCCAGGCGATGGTGTAACAGCTATTTTACTTGGGGCATTTATTTTACACGGAATTGTTCCCGGTCCTACAATGTTCACCAATCAGGGGACGGTAGCCTATGCTATTATCTTCGGTATTATAATTGCAAACATCTTACTCTTTGTTGTCGGTTTGATTTTTACTAGACAAGTGGCAAAAATTGTCCAAGTGAGATATAGCTATTTAGGACCACTGATTATTACGTTCTGTTTTGCAGGAGCTTTTGCTGCAAATGGTTCTCGAAACGAAGTAATCCTAATGATGGGTTTATTAGCAATAACCTATCTTTTAATTAAACTAGATATTTCGGTAATTCCAATAATGTTGGGGATGATCTTAGCACCGATTTTGGAACAGAATTTTGTTAACAGTATGATTATATATAATGGCGATCTTTTGATTTTCTTCAAACGTCCTATAAGTCTTTGTATCTTAATTTTGACAGTTATTCTTGTATGGTCATTTATGAGGGTTAACAAAAGAGTTGCAAAAATGAGCAAAGAACAAGAGGAACAGGTCACAAAAGTATCATGATAAGTGTGTTAAATAGATCTTAAAAGAATTCTATCGCGAGGTGTATTATGGAGCTTGTAAAAAAAGATAACTACTTCTCAGTTTATAATAATGGTGTAGCAATCATTGAGCATAATGAAAATTGCCCTTTTATATATGTTGGTATCGGAAAAGAAACTGTTAAACAGCATTACGGCGATTTTGATATCAAAGATAAAATAATTGAAAAAGTTGCTCTGAAAAACGTTGACTTTAACGGGGACCTTGTAACTTTCAGTAATTGCGATTATAAAGTTACATTACAAATGAGGATCCAAGAAAATCGCATTGTTGTTGATAATATAGATACCGATGAGAGAATTAACCGAATTTTCTTTATGCTGAAATCTAATAAAGAAGAAAGATTTTTTGGATGTGGTGAACAATTTTCTTACTTAAATCTGAAAGGTCGTAATTTCCCAATTTGGACATCTGAACCTGGAGTTGGTCGTGACCGAACATCTTTAATCAGTTTCCAAGCTGATCAAATGGGTATTGGTGGCGGTGACTATTATAATACTAATTTTCCACAGCCTACTTTTATATCAGACCAGAAATATATTTTTCACATGGATACTTCATACTATAGTGATTTTGATTTTTCTGAGGATGAAATTGTACAAATTTCTGTCTGGGGCAAACCAAACAGCATATTTATTGAATCGGACACTTCTTTTCTAAATATTATGGATATTGTTACTGAGCACTTTGGTACTCAACCGATGTTACCTGATTGGTTACTAGACGGTGTGACAATTGGTATGCAAGGTGGTACCGATACAGTCTATGAAAAAGTGAAACAAGCAAAACAGTATGGTATTAATGTTAACGCTGTATGGTGTCAGGATTGGGTTGGAAAGAAAATAACTTCGTTTGGAAAGCGTTTGTTTTGGAAATGGGAGAAGAGCGACGAAACTTACCCTGAATTAGAAAAGCTTATAAAGGAATTAAGAGAGGATAATATCCGCTTTCTTGCATACATAAATCCATACTTGTTAGAAGGAACTGATATGTTTAATTATGCTTTAGAGCATGAATACTTTATCAAAAATTCAGAGGGAGAAGCTTATATTGCTGATTTCGGAGAATTCTTCTGCGGGACAATCGATTTCACAAATCCTGATGCAATGGAATGGTATAAGAAGATTATAAGAACGAACATGATTGACTTAGGTATCAGTGGTTGGATGGCAGACTTTGGTGAGTATATCCCAGTAGACTCAGTGTTTTACAATGGAAAAACTGGATTAGAAATGCACAATCAGTATCCTGCTCTCTGGGCTAAATGCAATTATGAAGCAGTTGAAGAAAGTGGAAAACTTGGTGAAGTTGTATACTTTATGCGTTCTGGCGGCGTTGGAAATGCCAAGCATTGTACATTGATGTGGGCTGGTGACCAAAGCGTGGACTTCACCATCCATGACGGCTTGGCGTCAACGATCCCTGCTGCTATATCATTGGGTTTGCTAGGAAACGGGCTGACACATGTTGATATAGGCGGATATACTTCTTTATTTGGCAACGTACGTACAGAGGAACTATTGCTAAGATATGTTGAGTATTCAGTGTTTACACCGTATATGAGAACTCATGAGGGCAACAGGCCTGATGAGAACTTTCAATACGATCAAAGTGAAGAGAGCTTAAAGCAATTTGCAATTTTTTCGAAATTGAGAAAAGAATTACTCCCATATATAAGGCATGTAGTTGAAGAAAATGCAACGAAAGGCATCGGAGCTATGCGTCCATTGTTCATGCATTATGATGAGCAGGCTTGCTTGGATATAGCTTATCAATACTTATTTGGAAGAGACTTACTTGTTGCACCAGTTTATAAAGACAATGTTACTGAATGGGAAGTATATTTACCAGAAGATGAGTGGGTTCACCTATTTAGCAAACAAACTTATCGTGGTGGAACAGTAAATATTCCGGCTGAACTCGGAAACATTCCTGTCTTTTATAGAAAAAATTCATCCTTTAGTTCATTGTTTGACTCAATAGTAAAATGAATTAATAAAAATTAGTACAACTTTGAAACTGAAACCATTGTTGCTGCATTAAGAAATGGAAAGCAAATCAAAGCTGCTGCAGTAGCAGGGGCTGATATTGTTACATGTGGTCTTGAGATCTATAAGGAAGCTATGGAACACCCATTTACTACACACGGTTTGTCTGTATTTAGAAATGCTTGGGGCAAAACAGCAAAGGAGTAGAATTATGAAAACTTTTAAAGCTTTATATTTACCGATTGGTGTACCTACATTTCATCAAGAAAGTATCAATCAACAATTTGAATTGTCAGTACAACTAATGAATGAAATTTCTGAGGACATCGAGTGCCCATCCGCTCCGTTGTTAACAATTCCAGATTTGGTAGAATTCATAGATGATAAGCAATGTGATTTAATCATTCTTCAGAACAATGCATTTGCTAACTCTGAATATACAGCTGAAATCTTAAGAAGAATTGATGCTGATGTTTTACTTTGGACATTACAGGAGCCTGTAATTGATGGTGGTCGTTTGAGACTAAACTCGCTGACAGGGGCATATTCGGCTGGAAACTTGATGCATCATTTAGGAAAGGAGCGGTTCGAATATATTTGGGGTTCTCCATCAGATGAAGAAGTGCATAATAAAATCAAAGCAGTTGTGGCAGCGGCAAGTCTTAAAAAGGAATTGAGATCAACGACATTAGCCTCAATTGGTCATACACCTCAAGGGTTTGGTTTTGGAAGAGGCATTGATGCAGAAATTTCTCGTTACTTTGGTATGAAGCATGTTGCTATAGAAGTTAGGGAGTTGTTGCAACGCGCAAAAAATCTAACTCTTGAAGAATGTGCAGACCAATCGAATGAAGCTGAAGGTAAGATGGTCAACCTAGATCATACACCCCAGCAGAATAGAGATGATTTCGTTCGCTTGTATAAAGCCTACTCTGACTTTGTAAAAGAGAACAATATCTCAGCTATTTCTTCAAGATGTTGGCCAGATCTTTTTGTAGATTACGGAACTCCCGTTTGTTCGGTACTTGGACTATTAAATGATAATTTAGTTGCGGCTTCTTGTGAAGCGGATGCCTACGGTGCGATTTCAATGTTAATTGGCATTAAGTTGTCAAATGAAAGTGTTTTCTTCGGAGATCCCGTTTCGTTAGATAAAAACGAAAATACGGTTACTTTTTGGCATTGTGGAACCTCTGCTTGTAGTCTAGCTCATCCAAGTAAAGGTGCCCAAGTTGGCGTTCATCCGAATAGAAAAATTGGCCCTACTATGGAATTTGGCTTGAAACCTTCTAAAGAAGCTACTGTTTTTAGAGTTGGAAGAAAACCAGACGGTTCAATTCGTTTCTTTATTGCAAATGGAGAGATTTTAGATAAAGAACAGCAATTTTTAGGGACGTCTCTAGTATTAAAAACTGAAACACCTTCTATTGATCTAGTAAATCAAAGTGTAAGAGATGGTTGGGAACCACATTTTACCGTAGTGTATAAAGACATAAAAGAAGAACTACTCGTTTTAGGGAATTTCTTAAATGCTGAAATATGCGAATATTAAGGAGGAAATAAAGTGAGTATTTTAAAAGAGACGGATCGGGACGCTCTGAGAAGAGAAGGGGATTTCTTAAATAAAATAGACGCGGTTAGATGTATTCTAAAAGAAAAGGGCTTTGACGGGGTAGAAATTAAATCTCAAGCTAATTTTAGTTACCTCACTCGAGGAAGAGGGTTTATCGGACTTGCGTCAACTGCTGCATGTGGTAGCCTCTTTATTACACTTGATCGCATTTACTTAGTTAGTGAAAACATTGAGATCATGCGTTTATATAAGGAACAGTTAGATTCGCATCCATCTGTAGAACCTATTGGATATCCGTGGGATGAGGCTAAAAAGAGAGAGTTGATTATAAAGGAAATTACTGAAGGATTAAAACTTGTAACAGAAGAAGAGTTAGAATCGGAAATCTTTAAATTGCGCTCGATTATGACACCTTATGACCGTGAGGAGTATAATAAGCTTTGTTATGAAACGGCTGTTTTGATTGAAGAAACTTGTATGAACATTCAGAAGGGTGTTAGTGATTATGAACTAGCAGGAGAAATTTCTAACAAACTTTGGAGTCATAATATTGAACCTATAACCATTCTAATTGCTTTTGATGAAAGAGCTTATAACTATAGACATCCGGTTATGGCGGGTAAACGACTGGAAAATTATGCACTTGTAGGAATTTGTGGCAGAAGAAATGGATTAATTGTGTCTATTTCTAGGGACGTTCTTCTTAAAAATGATGCCGAAATGATACATAAGCACGAAAAATGCGCGATGGTCAATGCAGCGTTTTTAAGTGGCCTTAAAGTTGGTAATACGCTTGAAAAGGTATTCGAAAGAGGTTTAATGGAATACAAAAAACAAGGATATCCTCTTGAGTACAAAGAACATCATCAGGGTGGATTGACTGGTTTTATCCCTAGAGAACTGAGAGCAAATTATGGTTGTACACATGTGGTAAGGCAGAATGAGGTTTATGCTTTTAATCCTACAATTCAAGGATCTAAATGTGAAGATACCGTGTTAGTTACAGAAGAAGGAATTAATATTATGACTTATACCGGTAATTATGCCTATGTTACATGTGACATTAATGGCGAAAAGTTTCTGGTGCCATCGGTATATGTAGTAAACAATTAAGAGATAAAAAAGAACTCTAACTTTCATATGCCCACATAAGTGGTTTTTGAAAGTGGTCTAGTACAAATATCGGCAATTTGCCGTTGGAGATTTTCTCCGTGAGCTCGGAATAAAAAAATAAACATACCTTTACGGCACGCATGACAAGTAACCGTATATCATGATTTTTTAATCAGATATACGGTTACTTCTATTTAGCAGTCACTTCTGTTTAGAACATTTTGGTTCAGTTGAAGCTATGTCATTTACCAAATGAATTTATTTATTATTGAAAAACTTCCATAAAATATGTTGAAATCGCCTTCATTTAATGTATAATAATTTTATAAGGTAATGACCTTTGGTTAAACATCATTATCTATAGGTGGGTGGTGTTAATTTGGGTGAGGTAATATCAAAAGGAGTTTTGGAAGTATAGAACAGTGTTAAATTCTGAACTCAATGTAAATTATCAACAATTCTGGTGGGGAATTAAAGTGCAAGATTCAGGGACCAAATATTTCGTCTCTGTTGGTTCTCTTTAAGAAACTGAGTTTAAAAGAATAAAATGTAATTTGGAGAATGGAAGTACAGATTGGTTATTGTTGTAGAGATAGAATAATTATTCTTCCAAGAGTAACCAATCGAGGAGGTAGAGATATGCGCAAAAAAATATTGATTGGTCAAGCGGGGGGGCCGACAGCGGTAATAAATGCCTCACTTGCTGCTTTTGTTGAGGAACTCTCCCACCTTCATCACATATCTTACATCGTTAATGGGTACGAAGGGTTAGCGAATAATAACATCGTTAATGGGACAAATGCGCTTCATGGTCAAATCATTCAACATAGGAAAATTCCAGGAGCATGCTTAGGATCAGGTAGGTATCCTTCTGATGAAACAGTAATAAAAAAGTCTCTTAAAACTATAATGGATCTTAACGTGGATGTTCTTGTGATGATAGGTGGAAATGGGACGATGGCGGCTCTTGCTCAAATTGAACAATTAGCGCGAGAAAGTAAGCATAAGCTTCAAGCCATAGGGATACCTAAAACTGTAGATAATGACTTAGGTGGAACAGATCATGCTCCTGGGTTTGCGAGTGCAGCATCATATGTTGCCCAATCTTGTGTAGATAACAGCCGTGATTTAATGGCCATGAATAATTTTGAGCAAGTAAGAATAATAGAAACAATGGGACGAAACTCAGGCTGGCTTGCTGCCGCGTCTGGATTTTTTACACATCATGTGTCAGAAGGACCACATTATATCGGTTTACCTGAAAAATCTTTCGACTTAGAAGAGTTTCTTGGGGTGGTTAAATCATCAATCGATAAATATGGTTATTGTTTAGCAGTTGTAAGTGAAGGGGTTAGGCTACCTAACGGACTGAGTAGATCAAAAGAAGTGAATGGTCGAGAAGTGTTAGGAGGTGTAGCTGAAACACTTAAGTGTATTATTGAAGAGGAAATGGGTGTAAATGTTCGAGCTGAAACTCTTGGAATAAATCAACGCTGTTTATCTCTTAGTAGCTCTAGTATTGACTTTCAAGAAGCCGAACAATGTGGTGCCTTTGCTGCAAAGCTTCTTCAGAACAATATATCTGGAGTTATGGTAAGCTTTAATAGAGGAGAAGATTCACTAAACCATATGAATTTAATAGATGTCCCACTTAGAGACGTCATTGCTGCAGGTGAGAGAAAGCTCCCAGATGAGTTTATTAAGGACCTGCCTAAATATTACAAGTGGTTAAGCCCTTTGATAGCAAAGAATCATATGGTCTATCCTACACCAATAATTAAGGGTGATGTTTATGCAGAAACATAAGTTTGAGCCTAATAAAGATAGTGCGCTTTACTTGCAGATCAAAGACATTTTAATTGAACGTATTCGAAGTGGGGTATGGAAAGAGCATGTGCTAATTCCAACGGAGAAGGAATTGATGGATGAATTTAACGTCAGTCGTACAACAATTAGAGAAGCGATATCAATTCTTGTCCAAACTGGACTACTAGAAAAAAAGCAGGGAAAAGGAACGATTGTAAAACCCCAAAAATTAGCTGGTAATTTAGGTAGACTGAAAGGTTTTGCAGAAGAAGTGATAGAAATGGGGCAAGTAATTTTTTCGAAATTATTGCGTGCGGAGTTCCGAAGTGACCTCTATCATGAACAATCTATGCTGAATGTAGGAGATGAGGAAATCTTACTCATTGAACGAATTCGCTTTGCTGATTCAGTTCCAGTTGCTTTAGAGAGAACTTGTTGGCCAAAAGAAATTGGTGAAATCTTAATGAAGTATGATCTTAATGAAGCAAGATACTACGACATTTTAGAAAAACATAATTACTATCTTAATGAAGCTTCAGAGAGCATTACAGCGATTAATGCTACGATTATAGAGGCCGATCTGCTATCGAGTCGACCTGGAGAAGCCATGTTACAGATGACTAGATTGAGTTACGGACTAAACAAAAAGCCTATTGAATATACAATAACTAAATATAGAAGTGACCAATATCAATATGATATTCAGTTAAAAAGATAAATTTTAGGGGGAATTTTGATGGGATTTATTAGTGGTAAAGTAATGTTAGAGCATGCGTATGAAAACCAATATGGTGTTGGGGCTTTTAGTGCTCATAACGCCGAAACAATTATGGCAATTATCGAAGCGGCAGAAGAAATGAATGCGCCAATTATGATTCAAGTTGGCCAGAAGGTCATTCAAACGATAGGTATGGAACCCATGAAACAATTAATAGACTATTACGCGGGAGAGGTTCAAGTTCCGGTTGCCATTCACTTAGATCACAGTCGATCTTTAGAACAAACATCCCGAGCGATTCAACTAGGTTTCCAATCAGTGATGTTTGATGGTTCAGCCCTTGAGTTTGATGAGAATTCAAGAATTATGAGGATTGTTAGCGAAACTGCAAAATCTCTTGGTATAGGTTCTGAAGGGGAAATTGGAAAGATTGGTGGAACCGAAGATGATATTACAGTTGACGAAAAAGATGCCCTTATCACAAGTGTCGAAGAAGCAGTGTCATTTGTAGAGGCTACAGATGTTGATTATTTAGCTATTTCAATTGGAACAGCGCATGGTATTTATAAGGCAACACCTAACCTTCGTTTGGATCGACTTGATGAGATTTCAAAAGCAGTTCGACGCCCAATCGTACTTCACGGTGGTTCTGATGTACCCGATGAGCAAGTTCAGCGTGCTATAGAACTTGGCGTTGCGAAAATTAATGTAGACACAGAACTTCGTCAAGCATTTACAAGAGGTGTTCAAGAGTACTGGGCAGAAAATCCAGAAGGAATTGTCGTTGCTGATTCCCTTGGTGCAGGGAAGAATAAGATGAAAGAAAAAGTAAAAGAAAAGATTCGTGTGTTTGGTAGTGAAGGTAAAGCTAATAGTTTTTCTGAAAGTAAAAACATCGTGATGTTATGATGTATTGTTATAATCTTTTGGGTGGCTCTATATAACAATGTTAGGTCGGACTTCTATCCTTGTGCGTGAAGAGATCTAAGAGACAACTAGAGTTTACTATTACAAAATTCTGTAGTGAAAAATAAAACTATACTATCGAACTTATGAGATAGAATAAATTTGAGGAGTGAGAATATGGCAATAACAGTCGCTGGGAAACAATATGGATTATATATTAACGGGAAATGGGAAAAAACGATTGAAACGATGGAAGTTTTAAATAAATATAACCAAGAATCAATCGCTAGCATTTCAGTAGCGGAAAAAGATCACATTGATAAAGCCGTACAAGGTGCTAAAGGTGCATTGAAAATTTCATTTTCACCATATGAAAGATATGAAGTATTAATGAAAGCAGCAAATTTATTATTAGAACGTCGTGAAGAATTTGCGCAGGTACTAGCTTTAGAAGTAGGAAAACCAATTCGTGAATCTCGAGGAGAAATCGAACGCGCAGCTCAAACATTGGTTATTTCAGCTGAAGAAGCTAAGAGAATTCATGGAGAAGGGGTTCCAGTAGAATCCGCACCGGGTTCTGAAAACAGAATGGCTTTTACCATTCGTGTACCAGTTGGAGTTATTGCTGCGATTACACCGTTTAATGTTCCGGTAAATTTGGTTTGTCATAAAATTGGACCTGCATTAGCAGCAGGGAATAGCGTTATATTAAAACCGGCTGAAGTAACGCCAATTTGTGCCCTAATGTTAGCAAATTTAATGGAAGAGGCAGGCTTACCAAAAGGGCGTTTACAAGTATTAACAGGAGAAGGTGCTCAGATAGGAGAATGGCTGTTAGAAAACAAGGATGTAAATATGTTCACTTTTACTGGAAGCCCTCGTGTAGGTGAATACCTTCGTTCAAAAGCTGGGTTACGAAAAGTGGCATTAGAATTAGGAAATAACTCTGCGACAATCGTACACAATGATGCGAATTTAGAACAAGCAGCATCATTAATTGCTCAAAAAAGCTTTAATAATGCCGGTCAAGTTTGTATTTCTGTACAACGTGTATATGTTCAAGAAGATATTCTTGAACAATTTATTGGACTATTAAAGAAAAACACTGAAAAACTTGTAGTAGGTGATCCTTCAGACGAATCAACAGATATTGGACCTATGATCCGTATTAGTGAAGCTGAGCGTGTTGAAAGTTGGGTAAACGAAGCTGTTGAACAAGGAGCTACTATTGCTTTAGGTGGAAAACGTAATGGAGCGCTTTATGAGCCTACTATTCTTGTTAATGTAAATGATAATATGAAAGTCTGTCGTCAAGAAGTATTTGGTCCAGTGGTTTCAGTAGCAACGTATAAGGAAACCGATGAAGTTATTGCTAAGGTAAACGATTCAGACTATGGGTTACAAGCAGGTCTATTTACGAATAATTTACAATTTGCAATGAAAGCAGCACGTGAAACAGAAGTAGGAGGATTAATTGTAAACGATGCTTCTGCTTACCGTGTAGACCACATGCCATATGGTGGAGTGAAAAACAGTGGGAATGGTAAGGAAGGTCCTAGGTATGCGATTGAGGAAATGACAGAAGAACGAATTATTGTAATGAATTTATAAAAAATGTTATTAAAAAGATATTTTTAGAATGAAGGTGGATAAGTGAATTTCTTCCTTTATCTTATACCGATTTTTGGTATATTTACTCTCGGTTTTTTGGGTCAAAAAAAATTTGGGTTCGATACTAAGTCAATTTCAGCAATGGCTCTATACTTAATGTCTCCTGTACTAGTATTTCGGACCTTTTATACAACAGAATTTGATTTGACTTATTTATATATGACATTATACACATTTGTACTTTGTTTTGCTTTAATAGTGGTTGTATATATTATTGCGTTTTTTCGTAAATACTGCGTTAAAGAAACATGTGGGATGATTTTAGCATCTTCATTTATGAATAATGGAAATTACGGTACTCCAGTAGTGCTATTGTTGTTTGGAGCAGCTGGTCTTGATTATGCAATTATTCTAATGGTCATTCAACAGATTGTTATGTGTACAGTAGGTGTATATTATGCAGCGAAAGGTAGCGATGAAGGAGATGGTATTCGGTCTGCAATTAGGGCAGTGCAACGAATGCCGATGATTTATGGAGGAATCTTAGGATTCATACTTCAAGCGCTAAACGTTAGAATGAGTCATTCTCTAACCCAAGCAGTCGACATGATTGCCAATGCAGCAATTCCTACTGTAATGCTTGTATTAGGAATGCAGTTAGCCAAAATTTCAGTTGAAAAACTTGAGAGAGAAAAAGTTTCTCTCTCACTTATTACTAAATTAGCCATTTCGCCAATTATTGCATATTTCATTACATTATTTTTACCTGTCGATGAAATGGTAAAGCAAATAATGATCATCATGGCTGCTATGCCTACAGCAGCCAATACTACGATGTATGCTTTACAGTTCAATACAGAACCAGATTTTGTCTCTAGTGCAACACTGGTGAGTACAACGTTAAGTTTAGCTACTTTACCTATCATTTTTTTCATCGTTTTATAGTTATAGAACTTATTTTGGTATTTTAAGAGTCTCATTAATGAAATTAGTTAATGAGACTTTTTTTCATTGTTAAAAGTGGAGTGGAAAAGATCTAGTTTGATCAACAGCAGGTATTTCCAGCATTCAGAGTAAAAATGGGAAATATAGTAAAGAGTAATTATCAATATGGCGTTTTATTAGACAGTTAATCTGTTTTAACAGATACAGCATTTGCCTTTTTACCAGCACTGATCTGTTGGTCGGTATTTAGGAAATTTGGTGGGCCTAGTAACTCGGCTATTTAGAGTGAGCTCAATTGATTGACCATTTTATTTTTATTAAATACTTGCAAGAAAACACCTTTGATACTATATAAAAGGTGTTTTCTGCAATGTATTGTACTTATTTGTTAGAAGAAAAGGGGCTGTCCCAAAAGTCCGGAACAGAGGTGGCAATGGCTCCATTCGCTACGCGCCGTGAGTGTGTAACCCACTCCTCTCAAGGCTATTAAAAGATGTAGCGATTCCGCTCATTGCTTCGGGGGTGTCTCAAGGTCAAAAATAGACCTTTTGAGACACTTCCTTTTAGCAGTTATTTATAGTTTAAATGAACTCTTCAATGAAACAATTAAGTTAAACACAAGGTTATCTTTGGTTGTTTCCTTTGGATCGACATTAAAGTACCCATGTCTAAAAAATTGAAACTTATCTTGTGCAGAAACATCCTTCATGTTTGGCTCAACAAATCCTTTTAATATTTCTAAAGAGTTAGGATTAACTTGATCTAGGAATGTTTTTTCTGTTTCCTCTTCTAACTCTTCTGGGTCATCAGTGGAAAGTAATGGTTCATATAACCGGAACTCAGCTGGTACAGCTTGTGTTGCGTCCACCCAGTGTAAGGTTCCTTTTACTTTACGACCAGTGAAACCTGTACCGCTCTTCGTTTCCGGATCATACGTACAATGGATTTCTACGACATTACCGTCTTCATCTTTAATGACATCTTCACATTTGATGAAGTAAGCATGTTTTAGGCGAACCTCGTTACCAGGGAAGAGACGGAAGTATTTCTTTGGTGGATTTTCCATGAAATCCTCTTGTTCAATATAAATTTCTCTTGAGAATGGAATTTGCCTTGTGCCCATTTCTGGATTCTCAGGGTTGATTTCCGCATCAAGCATTTCTACTTGGCCCTCTGGATAGTTTGTAATCACTACTTTTAATGGACGAAGGATCCCCATTGTACGAGGTGCTTTCATTTTTAAATCTTCTCGTACAAAGTAGTCCAACATTTGAGAGTCTACATGACCAGACCCTTTTGATACACCTGTTTCACGTACAAACGTACGGACGGCCTCTGGTGTGTATCCTCTTCTTCGTAAACCTGAAATCGTTGGCATGCGTGGATCATCCCATCCATCAACAAACCCTTCATCGACTAGCTGTTTTAACTTACGCTTACTCATAACAGCATTTGTGATGTTTAAACGACCGAACTCAATTTGTTGTGGTGTGTTCTCCATTTCACATTCTTCTACAATCCAGTTATAAAGTGGCCGTTGGTCTTCAAATTCCGTTGTACAAATAGAATGGGTGACATCCTCAATGGCATCCTCTAATGGATGTGCAAATGCATACATCGGATAAATACACCATTGGTCTCCCGTGTTATGATGTGCTGCGTGAGAGATCCGGTAAATAACTGGATCACGTAAGTTAATATTAGGAGAACTCATATCAATCTTTGCTCGTAATACTTTTTCACCGTTTCCAAACTCACCTTTACGCATACGTTCGAATAAGTCTAAGTTTTCCTCAATAGAACGATCGCGATAAGGGCTATCCTTACCTGGCTCTGTTAACGTACCACGGTATTCTCGGATTTCCTCTGGGGATAAATCGTCGACATATGCTTTTCTCTTCTTTATAAGAAGGACAGCTCTTTCGTACATTTCTTGAAAATAATCAGAAGCAAAGAATAATCCATCCCAATCATAGCCAAGCCATGTAACATCCTCTTTAATTGCATGAACATACTCTGAGTCTTCCTTCAACGGGTTGGTATCATCAAAGCGTAAGTTCGTTTTTCCATTGAATTCATCTGCTAAATCAAAGTTAATAACGATCGATTTGGCATGGCCGATATGTAAGTATCCATTAGGTTCTGGTGGAAAACGAGTAATCACATGGTTTCGCTTACCTGAATCTAAGTCTTCTTTTATGATATTTCTAATAAAGTTAGAAGAATTATGTTCCATATTTATCACCCTTTCGTGTAAGTATTGTGTATTATATTTTTTCCATAATACACATGTAATAGACAATATTGTATCACAAGTCATTGTTTGAACAAACGATCGTTTATTAGAGCTTGTTTAATGGGGGAGTTAAGCAGGTAAGACAAATAAAACATGAAATTTAATGGAGTGACCTATGGAGTTCTTTAGCTGAGAGGAAAAGGACCTGAAAGAAGTTAGCAGGAGAATTCGTGTAGTTATCGAGAAGTAAAAGGACATAAAATACGGAAACAGTGGATTTTGTGTCCTTTACTAAGGGAAATAGAACATAAAAAGCAGTTAAAGTGATCTGACTATATTGTCACGAAAATTGGCAAGTCTTTCATCTTTGATAAAGATTATATCCGATAACGCCGACTTCGTTTATACTAGAATAGTAGAAATGAATATTGGAAAAGAGGTATTTGAATGATGTTGTTTCTAATGTTCTGTGTGATCGCTTACGTTATTGGTTCAATTCCAACTGGAAAAATAGTAGCTAAACTTAATGGCATAGACATTCAAGCAGTAGGTACAAAAAATATAGGCGCAAGCAATGTCTATTTAAATTTAGGCAAGAAAATGGCTTTCTTAGTCTTAATTGGTGACGTGAGTAAAGCGTTCTTGATGGTTGCGTTTGCTGCACAATTTTTTAATGGTGGTCAAACGATGGTCATTGCTTTATGTGTCATTATTGGAAATCTGAAATCTATCTTTTTAAATTTCACGGGCGGCAAAGGCATTGCTACTAGCTTAGGAATCTTTTTAGCGACAGAACCGGTGGCTTTGCTTTTTATTGGCGTACTTTGGTTACTAGGATTAGCGTTTAAAAAGTACATCTTATTAACGGGAGTTGCTGCGATTCTGGTTGTTCCGTACCAATATATAGGCTATGAGGAAAAAATGGCAGTTGTCTCAGCTTTTCTAATTGTCTTGTTTATGCTTTTAAAACATAATGAAAACATGAAATGGGCTCGAGGGAGTAAAGCGTGAATATAGATGCTTGAAAAAGGGAGACAATAGAATAGGAACGTTACGGGTATTTGAAGGAGATAATAAATGAATAATTACAAGTTAACCGTCCAATATGATGGAGCTAGGTATAAAGGCTGGCAGCGTCTTGGTAATACGGAAAATACGATACAAGGAAAAATCGAAAATGTCTTATCTGAAATGGTAGGGAGAAACATCGAAATTATTGGTTCTAGTAGAACAGATGCAGGTGTACATGCACTCGCTCAAGTAGCAAATGTTAAGCTAATTGAAAAGATGGCAGAATCTGAAATCCAAAATTATTTGAACCGCTATTTGCCGCAGGATATAAGTGTTACAGACGTTTCTTCTGTCCATGACCGTTTTCACGCTAGATACAATGCTAAGGATAAAACGTATTTGTATAAAATTTGGAATGAAAGCTATCCAAATCCTTTTATGCGAAAACATAGTTTGCATGTTGAAAAGAAGCTTGATGTAGAAAAAGTGAGGAAAGCAGCTCATTATTTTGTCGGTGAACATGATTTCACAGCTTTTTCTAATGCTAAGTCAAAGAAAAAATCGATGGTACGACATATTTATTCCATTACGATTGAGGAAGAGGCTGGGTTCATCAATATTAGAATTCGAGGGAACGGCTTTCTTTATAATATGGTTAGAAAAATGGTAGGAACGTTGATCCATGTTGGATTAGGCGAAGTGCAGCCTGAAGAGGTAAAAACGATTTTGGAGTCGAATGATCGGAGCTTAGCGGGCTTTGCTGATGCAAATGGGTTGTATTTAGAGAATATTGGGTATTAATTATGTATGAAGGAGAAATAAAGGAAAAACGGTGCAGCGCTTATATCTTCGCACCGTTTTTCTCTTTTGTAGACAGTCTTAGAAATCTCTCAAAATAGCATAGTTTTCGGCGCTAAGTATAAAACAAAGCAATAACGTACAAGTTATTAGTAGAAAAACGTAAAGGAGAGCATAGATGAGTAGGTTAATAGGCTTTCTAATCGGCGTATTATATACAGACTGGCTCTTTCATACAGACAATGTGAATGCTTTTGGCTTTGCGGCTACGACAACTGGAGAACGCATCGGTGCCTTGCTATTTGCCGGGGGAGTGACAGTTGTCTTTTATATTGTATGTGCAAAAATATTTTCGTCCTCTTTCTTTCATGGTGTAATAGCTGCCTCAGGATTTTTTGCTAGTTTTGATATTGTCGTTATTCATTGGATTTTCGAACTTCATCGATTGACACATGGACCAGAAGCTGACATTATTGAACCGATTTTAGTTGTCGTCGGGATAATTCTATTAGTATACGGTATAAAAAAAGAGAAGAAAGAGTATTCGGCAAGCTAGCTAGTAAAAGTCCGTAAGAACAACCTTAAGATCCAGGTCTTAAGGTTGTTTTCTATGCTCCGGTACGTAATTGTCAAAAATTCATCACTCTTCTGTAACGAAATTGTTCAATTTGTGATGTAGTTCACATACATTTTGCTTATACAATAACAATATCTTCACATTAGAGAAGAGGAGGAGAAAGATGGATTCAGTTGAATTTAGTCGATATTTAACGATGCTGACATTGTCTGTGCATGTTATTTTTGCCACACTCGGTGTCGGTGTTCCGATTATGATAACTATTGCTCATTGGCTAGGTTTAAAAAAGCAGGATGAGCATTATCTTTTATTAGCAAAACGTTGGGCTCGTGGTTATGTCATAACTGTTGCTGTAGGTGTCGTAACAGGGACAGCGATTGCTTTGCAATTAGCTCTATTATGGCCACGGTTTATGGAGTTTGCGGGGCAGCTTGTCGCGCTCCCACTATTTATGGAGACATTCGCGTTTTTCTTTGAAGCGATCTTCCTCGGGATTTATTTGTATACATGGGATCGATTCAAAAACCCGAAGCGTCATTTTTATTTACTAGCTCCAGTAGTATTAGGGTCGGCCATGTCGGCACTATTTATTACGTCAGTGAATGCTTTTATGAATACACCACAAGGGTTCACGTTAGTTGATGGACAATTAACTAATATTCAGCCGCTTGTTGCGATGTTTAATCCAGCGATGCCTACGAAAGTGGCACATGTGTTGACATCAGCGTATATGACAACAGCGTTTGTCTTAGCCTCTATTGCAGCGTATCACTTGTTGAAAGGAAACCGTCATGAGTATCACCGTAAAGCCTTAGCTTTAACGATGAAAGTTGCCCTTATCTTTTCCATAGCAACAGCACTTGTCGGTGATTTATCAGGGAAGTTTTTAGCTGAGTATCAGCCAGAAAAACTAGCTGCTGCTGAATGGCATTTTGAAACAGAGGGAGAGGCTCCTCTCGTTCTATACGGTGTATTAACAGAAACAAATGAAGTAAAATATGCGATTCGAATTCCGTATGCTCTCAGTATTCTTGTCCACAGTAATCCTTTTGGAGTCGTTACAGGGTTAAATGATATTCCCGAAGAATATCACCCGCCATTAGTCGTCCATTATTTCTTTGACATTATGGTGACGATTGGAATTTGGTTAACGGTATTATCACTGTTTTATTGGCTAGCTCTCTGGCGTGGATGGGCTGTTATTAAGACGCGTTTATTCCGCATCCTTCTTGTTGCATCCGGTCCTCTAGCGATGATTGCGATTGAAGCAGGCTGGTGGTTCACTGAAGTTGGACGTCAGCCTTGGATTATGCGTGGATTTATGACTACGGCAGAAGGAGCAACTGATTCGCCATATGTATGGGTAATGTTTATTGCGTTTGCGATTCTTTATATTATTCTTATGGTTGGTACAGCTGTTGTGTTAACACGGATGTTTAAAAAGAATCCAGTAGAGCGAGAACTCGAAAAGCTTACAGATGAACAAAGGAGTGTTGCGAAATGACAATTGAGGTGATAGGAATATCGGTATTATGGTTGTTCCTATTTGGCTATGTCATCGTAGCATCGATTGATTTCGGTGCTGGATTCTTTAATGCCTCGACGATCGTTACAAGGAAACATCATATTGTTAATACAGTCATCCAGCGATATTTATCGCCTGTTTGGGAAATTACGAATGTCTTTCTTGTATTCTTCTTTGTTGGGATGATAGGATTTTTCCCACAGACAGCTTATTACTTTGGTACAGTGCTTTTAATTCCGATAAGCATTTCGATCATTTTGCTTGCACTTCGTGGAAGTTATTATGCATTCGGAACATATGGGACAAAAGGACATGTCGGTTACACACTTATGTACGGAGTGACCGGTGTCCTAATCCCGGCATCACTTTCGACGGCATTAATTGTCTCACAAGGAGGATTCATTCGTGAAACGGCAACTGGACGAATTGAACTAGATTATATTGCCTTATTTACTAGTCCGTTTGCTTGGTCAATTGTTGTATTGAGCCTTGTAAGTGTGTTGTTTATTTCAGCTAGTTTCTTAGCTTACTATTCATCTGTTGCTCAGGATAAAAAGGCTTTGAAGCTATTTAAGAAGTACACATGGATTTGGAGCTTCCCGACGATTGTGACGGCTTTAGGGATTATTATTGAGATGAGATGGCATAACCCAGCTCACTTTGAAGGACTCGTTTCACTTTGGTGGCTTTTTGCTTTGTCGTTTATTTGTTTCTTGCTCAGTTTATGGCTCTTAAAGACGAGAAACTACGGATGGTCATTTATTTTCGTTGTGCTTCAGTTTGCGTTAGCCTTTTATGCTTATGGCGTATCAAGGTATCCGTATTTACTGTATCCACACTTAACGATCTATGATAGCTTTACAAACGAAACGATGGCATATGCGCTTATCACAGTGTTTATTTTAGGTTTGATGCTTTTAATACCGTCGCTCTATCTAGTGTTTAAATTGTTTATTATGAATAAGCCATATATTCAAAGTGGCAAATAAGGAGGAAGTAAAAAATGCACAACTTTTTGTTGTTTTACGCACCGCTTCTTGTTGCTGTGCTAGCCATGGTTATTTCCTTTTTCGTAGCAAATAAAAGCACGAAGTATGAGGACTAATCGATGAAGTCACTTCAGAAGCTAGCATCAGCTGAGAAAGGGCGCTATTACGCATTGTATATCATTGCGGTGTCTCTGGGGATCGTTGTGATATCTCAAGCGTACTTGATTGTTTCCATTGTTGATGACCTATTTATAAATAAACAAACGTTTGATCAAACTCTACCGTTGTTATTTGTGTTATTAGGTGTCCTACTTGTTAGGGCATCTTTATCTTATTTAAGTGGCAAGATCGGGGTGGAAATGGCAGCGAGAATAAAGCAAAAATATCGAGAACGTCTGTTACAGTCATATGGGAGTCGCTCGATTATGGCATCCACGCGAGGGCAGTCGGGCTCAAAAATGAGTGTGATGTTGGATGCGGTTGATGAATTAGACAGTTTTTTTAGCAAGTATGTTCCGCAAAAGATCCTAACGACGATGGTCCCACTTATGATCTTAATCGTGGTGTTTAGCCAACACTTTTATTCTGGTCTTATTATTTTGGTGACCGCCCCGTTTATTCCGCTATTTATGGCTATTGTTGGCGGTATGACACAACGAAAGTCAGAAGAAAAGCTTGATAGCCTAAAAGCTTTTTCTGGACGTTTTCTTGATACGATTCAAGGACTCGAAAGCTTAAAGCTATATGGTCGATCAAAGCACTACAAAGAAGTCATTCGAAAAAGCAGTCTCGATTTTCGTGATACGACGATGGGGATTTTAAAAGTAGCGTTTACTTCTTCTTTAATGCTTGAGTTTATTTCAATGTTGAGCATTGGACTTGTAGCACTAGAGCTTGGCTTACGTCTCGTTGTTTTTAATCAAATTAACTTTTTTACAGCCTTTTTCATTTTGTTGTTAGTTCCTGAATTCTTTAATTCGCTTAAGGAATTAGGAAGTGCCTTTCATTCGGGGCGAAGTAGTACAGGAGCAGCAGAAAAGATTGAGCAGGAATTAAAAAGTGAAGAGAACGAAACGAAGTGGGGGACTAAGTCATTAGAGAAGCCGCTAGCAATTAAGTTGAACAATTTAGAAGTTAAATACGAGTCTACTGACTTTAGGCTAAAAGGGATACAGGCAGAGCTTTCAACAAAAGGTCAAATAGCGATAGTTGGAAAGAGTGGATCAGGCAAGACGACGCTATTAAACGTGATTGCTGGACTGCTGCCTACTGTATCTGGTGGTCTAGTGGTCAATGAGCATAACCTAACTGAATATAAAGAGCAGGACTGGTTTTCGCATATCAGCTATATAACCCAACACCCTTACTTGTTTGCAGGAACGATTGCCGAAAACATTTCTCTTGGAGTTGAGGCAACGAAAGAAGAGATAGAAAAGGCAAAGGCCGAAGCTGGGCTCACTGATTTAATAGATTCTCTGCCTAACGGGTATGATACGGCCATTGGTGAAGGAGGAAGAGGACTTTCAGGAGGCGAGAAGCAGCGAATTGCTCTTGCTCGTGCCTTTTTAAAAAAGCCATCTGTTATCTTATTTGATGAGCCAACGTCAGGTTTAGATTTACGGACAGAGCAACATCTTCAAGATTCGATTCAGGAATTGACAAAAGTGTCACTCGTTATTACTGTCGCGCACCGAGTACAGACGATTAAGCATGCAGATCATATTTTGTTGCTAGATCAAGGGAAGATGGTTGCAGAGGGGACACATGACGAACTTTTGGCTGCATCTGAGTATTATCGTAACTTATTTAGTATGCAAGGGAAGGAGGAGCAGAAATGAGTGAGCTTACCCATATCGTTAAACACATGATCCAGGAAAAGAAAGACGTCGTTCTCTCCATTTTATTTGGATTTTTAGCTGGTATAACAGCAGTTGGATTATTTGCGGCGAACGGGTATTTAATCTCGCAAGCTGCTCTAGAGCCCCCAATGTATGTCCTAATTGCCATGGTCGCTGTGGTCAAAATTGGAAGCTTTATACGAGCACTTAGCCGTTATGCCGAACGCTATTACTCACATAGGGCAACATTTACGATGCTGAGTGATTTGCGAGTATATTTTTATGAAAAACTTGAGCAAATCGGTTCGCCTTTGTATCAGAAATATCGCAGTGGTGATTTGCTAGCGCGTGTTGTAGGAGATGTGGAAAGTCTCCAAAACTTCTTCTTGCGTGTCCTATACCCACCGATTGTGATGGCATTAGTGTTCTTAAGTACCATCTTGTTCGTTTCTTTTTACTCGATCTGGGTCGCTCTTTGTTTAATTGTTGGTCTTATTTTGACCGCGCTTGTAATCCCGTTATTGTTTGCACAGAAGCAAAAAAAAGTAAGCAACCGAATTCTCGAAGAACGAGCACAGTTATCTACGGATGTCGCTGAATGGTTTTATGGTTTCCGAGAGTTAAAAATTCACCAAAAGCTTCAAGAGAAAGAACAACATCTTGTAAGTACTTCGAATCGTTATATTAACGAGCAAGAACGAGCGGGGATTCAGTCCATTTCCTATCAGTCAATGAATATGGCTGTTTCTTTACTTGTCTCTTGGTTTGTGCTTGCAGTTAGCGCGTTTTTAGTTGCCAGGGGCGAGTTAGATGGTCTTTTTTTAGCGATGCTTGTCATGATTAGTTTTATTGTCTTTGAGCATTCGGTGCCAATGGCGTTGTTTCCCGTACATTATGATGAAAGTGAGAGAGCGGCTAGTAGGTTATATTCGGTTGCCGCTCAGGGTAATCAAAAAGGCTTACGATCTACGGAAGGGAATCAAGGTTTTCAAACTGTTCCTTCCATTAAATGTAAGGGGGTAAGCTTTTCCTTTCCTGGAGACCATCGCAATACGTTAACGGACGTCACGCTAAGCTTTCCTTCTGGTTCAAAGACAGCGATTGTTGGACCGAGTGGATCGGGAAAATCAACATTACTGAAGCTTATCCTTAAGCAGTATGAGTCAGCGGGAGAGATATTACTGAGTGATACCCCTATAAGTCAGGTTGAACAAGAAATGATCTGGGAGAAGGCAAAAGTGATCCTTCAGGAAAATCATTTTTTTTATGGTACGGTTAAAGACAACTTATTATTATCCAATAGTGATTGGACAGATAAACAATTACAACAATTATTAGCTGATGTTCAATTACCTCATCTGAAGCTTACAGATGAGGTGATGGAAAAAGGCCAAAACTTATCTGGCGGTGAAAAGCAGAGACTGGCAATGGCTCGTGCCGTTGCAAAGAAGGGCAATTTATGGCTTCTTGACGAACCAACTTCTTCCTTAGATTCATGGACGGAACATTATCTATATGAGCTTCTTTTTAATCAGGCGAAAAAGGACACAGTCATCTTAGTTAGTCACCGCCTCAGTGGACTAGAGAAGATGAATCAAATTATTGTCATGGACCAAGGGAAAGTCATTGAAGTGGGGAGCTTTTCAGAACTAATGAAGTCCAAAGGGTATTTTCATCAATTGAAGCAGATTGAAAATAGCGTATTGCAGTAAAAGTATAAGAGAAGCAGAATCTGTAACAGGATTTTCTGCTTCTCTTTTTGTTTATGTAAAAATGAAACATATTTTACATAAAGAACGCGAAAGCTAAAAAAACCAACTCAATTAAATTATGGGTGATGAAATGGAAGAAATTGTAGATGGAATTTTTGATTTTATGCCTCAAAGAGGAGTACTTTTGACAGCGATAGGAATGATGGTGTTTATTTATGCTTTTCAATATGGAATTACAAAGATCAATGAACTATTAAAGCTTCCTTGGATGAAAGAAGAGAATCAGAAGCAAAGGAAGAAGATTTTAACAAAAGAGAAGAATCAAAATCAAAACTAGGAGAGGGGGTGGACGGAATGATCAATCAAGATCATTATCGTATTTCTCCAGTAGAAATGTCAGTCACATTAATTGCTATGTTATTAGCGATAGGGGTGCTAACACTACCTCGGACATTAGCTGAAATTCTTGATACAGCAGATGGATGGATTTCCGTTTTGATTAGCGGCGGGATTATTATGGGGATCGTTTATCTCATTGTCCAGCTTCAGAAACAGTTTCCTGGTCAAAATCTATTGGAATTTATCGGTGAAAAAGGAATAGGAAAATGGATTGCAAAACTGTTAGCAGTCCTATTTGTTCTCTATTTTATTCCTTACTTAGCTTATGAAGCGCGTGTGCTTACACTTATTGTAAGAATGCATTTGCTTGATCGAACACCACCGGAGATCACACAAGCTATTATATTGCTAACAACCACATATGCCGTTTCAAAGGGATTACAAGGCATTATCCATTTAAACTTAATGTTTGTCCCTTTTATTATTGTTGTGTACTTTATCTTAATTATTTTTAACCTGGAGAATATGACCTTTAACGAACTGCTTCCAGTCCTGCCAAAAGGAATTATACCGTTACTATCATCTTTAGAACCGACGATGTTCTCTTTTTTAGGGATTGAGTTACTGTTTTTTTGGCTTGCCTATATGAAAGTGAATAATTTGCGTGCGTGGCCATTAAATATGGGAATCCTTACTGTCACCATTTTGTATACTCTAATCGTAATTGTGTCTTATATGACCTTATCTGTCACTGGTTCAATGGCTACAGTGTTTCCTACCGTTGCGTTAGCGAAAGAGGTTGAAATTGTAGAGGGATTAATTGAACGTTTTGAACCTATTATGATTGTCATATGGATCATGGCTATCTTTAATACGATGACGATTATTCAGCTTTTGGCTGTTCAAATCATCAAAAAAGATATCTTTCAAGTAAAGAAAGGGACATGGGTACCGGGTGTTGTGACGTTTTTTGCTTATCTCACTGCTTTTATACCAAACTCCATTCAAGGAGTTTTCGCGATGGGTGATCTAGTGAGCTATGCGGGTACAACGCTTATAGTAGTTTCGCTAATAATCGGGTACATGAAAGTTGGTATCAAGAAATTTGGGGAAAGGAATCAACAGCAACGTAAGGGGATCGCGAAATGAAGGCAAAGAGAGCAATAGTCCTTTTTATTTATTTAAGTCTTCTAACTGGTTGTTGGGACTTACAAGAGATTGAAGAGCTAGGCTTCGTCCTTGCTGTTGCATTGGACCCTGTAGATGATAGTGAAATAAAAGAAACGTATCTTAAGGAGACAGGCAGGCCTTTGCCTAAAGAAATGTTTCAAATGACCTATCATGTCGTCATACCTGGACAAATTGAGACTGGGGGAGAAGAGGCTGGTGGACAAGCTGAAGGCCCTTTTTTTAATATCCGCTCTGTTGGGATGACAAGCTTCAAGATAAATCGAAATTTCACAACGAGAAGAAGTAGAGCGATGAACTTAGAACATTTGAAAGTGATCATTATTAATGAGGAGTTAGCCCGTGAAGGGATCATTAAGCATCTTATCGATTTTTTTGTTCGGGACCATGTAATGAGAAGAGATAAACTTGTGTTAATTGCAGAAGGCAAAGGCTATGAAATTTTGGAAGAGAAATTACCTTTAGAGATGGTGCCGGCATTATCGATTGACATGATAAGTGAGAATGCTAATAGAGGCTACGCTATTCCAGCTCCAAAAGAAATAGGAGAGTTAGTAAATAATGTGATCGGTCATAACAGCTACATTATTCCAAAAATAATTAAGACGGAAAATGAATTCAAAGTTGAGGGTGCCGCTGTGTTTCGTGGAATAGATAATAAAATGATTGGCTGGCTTGGACCGTTTGATGTACAAGGATATGACTGGGTGAGCGGCAATATAGAAAATGAAGTAATAGAAGCATTCTATGGACCAGAACAAATCCCGTTTGTATTTGAGAACGACTCTGCAGATATAGAAGTAGATTATCAACATGAAAATGGGAAAGATATTTTTCGCATTACGATTAAATCAGAGGGGTTTTTTGTTGAAAACTGGATTAGTGGGATTGAGCTATCTTCTGTTGATACATTACAAAAACTTGAGGAAGAGGTGGCTGCTGAGATAGAGCGGCAGGCAGCGAAAATAATAGAAAAAATGCAGACCGAATTTTATACAGATATTTTTGGACTGCATGAAAACATTCGAATTAATAATTTTTCTTATTGGGAAAAGGTGAAAGATAATTGGGACGGAGCAGAAGGTGTATTCCGAGATGCTGAAATTCAAGTAGAGGCAAAAGTGAAAATACGCCACCATATGACGCATGAAGAGTTAGAACAGAATTGAGGTGAGTACATGTATAGAAGGCTTTTACGAAAGTTAAATGAACAGAAGGTGCGTACAAAAGATGAATATTCAATTAAACTCTCGAAGGATCTTGGGTCGATGGTTGAAACGATTAATAATACCGTTGGTGAAAGTGACGATATAGTTCAACGAGATTTTAAAATTAGTTCACGCTTAAAAGCGAGTTTGTTTTTTGTTGATGGCCTGGCCTTTGATTCTGGAATAGAAGATCGGATTATTAGACCACTCATTTACTTTGCTAAGGTGGAAGAAGAGTACACACCGAAAAAAATGGTAGAGTATATCTTAACCGAAGTGGTGACGTTTATTGAAGTTAAGGAAGCTTCTACGTTTGATGAAGCGATCCTAGGGCTTATGTCAGGTGAAACGCTTCTTGTGATCGATGGCATCGATAAATTAATTTTGTTTGACACGAGGCAATTTAATCAACGAGCGATTGAGGAACCAGAGAGTGAAGTCATTGTTCGTGGACCGCGTGATGGGTTTAATGAAGTTCTTCATACGAATGTGATGTTAATACGAAGACGATTACGTGATCCCAATTTAACTGTCCAATTTGGTCAACTTGGCAGAAGATCGAAAACTGATTTTGCCATTGTGTATTTAAAGGGAGTGACAAATCAAGACCTTGTTGAGGAAATTCGTTATCGGCTTTCCTGTATAGACTTAGATCTTCTTTCGGAGACAGGGGTAATTGAGCAGTATATAGAGGAAAACGTACTGTCACCCTTCCCCCAAGTATTACGGACAGAAAGACCAGATAAGACAATTCACGCTTTGACTAATGGAAAAGTTATTGTAGTAGTAGATGGAACACCTTTTGTCCTCATGGCACCTATCACGTTTAATGATTTAATGAAAGCAACCGAAGATAATTATGATCGTTGGCATATTAGCAGTTTTATTCGGTTACTACGTTATTTTGCAGCTTTTATGGCTGTTTTTTTGCCGGGCTTGTATATCGCGATGGTTTCCTATCATCAAGGGATGATTCCAACTGTATTTGCCTTGTCGATTGCAGGAACTCGTGAGGGGGTTCCTTTTCCTGGGTTTATTGAAGCATTCTTAATGGAACTAACATTTGAGTTGTTAAGAGAAGCGGGGATTCGCTTACCCCGTCCAATTGGTCAAACGATTGGTATTGTAGGAGGTCTAGTTATTGGAGATGCAGCTGTAAGAGCGGGGATTGTCAGTCCCGTTATGGTCATTGTTGTGGCTATTACTGCGATCGCCTCCTTTGCGATTCCGGCTTACAACGTAAGTATTACGTTTCGGTTATTGCGTTTTACCGTTATGATTGCAGCAGCTGTCTTTGGTTTATTCGGGATTGTTATCGTTTATATTTTAATAAATATTCATTTAGTCGGATTGAGAAGCTTTGGGAGTTATTATACGGCTCCATTTGCACCATACAAATTTGGTGAGTGGTTAGATCTTATGATCCGCGGACCGCTTGTTCTTATGAAAAACCGTCCTTCAGAACCACGTACGCTTGATAAGAAGAGAAAAGATATCTAGTTTAAGATTTTAAATAAACGTTTATATAACATGTATGGAGGTGTTTTTATGGCTCAAATGCTTGATATTGCCTATTCTAATTTGTTATCCCCAATGATTTTATTTTTTCTTATGGGAATCATTGCTGTTGTCGTTAACTCAGATTTAAAAGTACCAACAGCGTTTTATACGGGGTATACAATGATTATCTTATTTACAATTGGGATTAAAGGAGGTGCTGAGCTAAGGTATGTCTCCTTACTGGAGATGGTCCCTACTATTATTGCAGCGGTTATTTTAAGTATTTTAATGTTGTATATTACCTATTTCATTGTCCATAAACTTTTTTCCTATTCGGTATTTGATTCATGGGCAGTATCAGCTCATTACGGATCGGTTAGTGCGGTTACCTTTATTGCTGGATTAGCCTTTTTAGACAAGATGGGAATTTTCTATGAAGCCTATATGTCAGCCATTTTAGTTATAATGGAAGGTCCGGCTATCATTTTGGCTATCATCATGTACAAGCTCTACCTTCAAAAGCAAGGTACAGAGAAAAATAACCCAAATGCAAGCATTAAACACGTCGTGAAAGAAGCCTTCTTTGGAAAAAGTATTTTCTTGCTCCTAGGTGGTATTTTTATTGGTTTTGTCGCTCATGAAGATGGTCTTCTGCTAATCAAACCACTATTTGGAGATCTATTTTATGGGGTGCTATGTATATTCTTATTACATATGGGGATGATTGCTACACAAAGTATACAACAGATGAAAAATGTAAAAATTGTTTCTTTTTTGTTTGCGTTTATTTTGCCTGTTATTGGAGGGACGATTGGAATAGTGACAGGACAGTTTATCGGACTATCCATGGGAGGAGCTTTCATATTAGCTGTCTTAACAGGAAGCGCCTCCTATATCGCGGCACCAGCTGCGATTGCACAAGCAATTCCAGAGGC
This sequence comes from Halalkalibacter sp. HAAS-P013, assembly GCF_056619925.1. Classification (NCBI taxonomy): domain Bacteria; kingdom Bacillati; phylum Bacillota; class Bacilli; order Caryophanales; family Bacillaceae; genus Halalkalibacter; species Halalkalibacter sp. HAAS-P013. The sequence goes on along the minus strand of NZ_JBWQTU010000011.1, from coordinate 123,762 downwards.
CAATTCAGGTATTTACTTAGGGTCAGCACTAGGTTTAACATTGCCATTTAATTTAGTTTTTGGGATACCTTATTTTTATTGGGTTGCAACTCTTTTATATTAAATTCAGAAGAAAGGGGATCTTACATGCCGGAGTTACCAGAAATGGAAACATACAAACGCCTCCTAAGTGAACAGTTGGCTGGGCAAACAGTTACAACTGTTGAAGTAACAAGAGAAAAAACGGTCAATATTCCTGTTAAGCAGTTTATAAGAGAAGTACAAAACAAGGCTATTGTTGCCATTGAAAGGCGTGCTAAGTTTCTTATATTCAAACTTGATTCTGGAAAAAGCTTATTGCTGCATCTTATGCTTGGTGGATTAATGTACATTGGAGGAAAGGGCGATGATTTAGATCGAACGAAACAAGTTACCCTTTCCTTTGGCGAAAAGAAGTTGTACTTTATTGGGTTGCGTCTCGGTTACTTGCACTTGCTTACAGCAGGGCAGATAGAAGAAACGTTAAGTGATTTAGGGCCAGAACCGTTAGACACTTCTTTTACGCTAGAAACATTTCTAGCGCTAATGGATAAGAAAAGAGGTGCTTTGAAGACATCATTAGTAAACCAAAAGTTCATAGCAGGTATTGGCAACCTTTATTCAGACGAAATTTGTTATCATGCTCAATTGCTACCAAAAAGGCAAGCAAATGATTTAACTGATCAGGATAAAAGTAAGCTTTATCAAAGTATCCAAGCTGTATTAAGGAGAGGTATTGAATTAGGTGGGTATATGGAGGTTCCTGTATACAAGGAAGACCAATTGACTGGCAGCTATAATCAGCATTGTTATGTGTATGACCTTGAAGGGAAGCCTTGCAAACGCTGTGGAAAGGCAATTATCCAAGATGAGATCTCTTCTCGTAAAACGTTTTACTGTGACCAGTGTCAAAGTTGAATCAATAAAAAACATGCTCAGGTGCTTTTATACCTAGCATGTTTTTCTTTTCTTCTATAATGATGAAGTTGATGTTTTTCAGGTTGTCAGAAGAAACAGCAAGATGTTCAGCGGCTTGGTTAATTTCTGAAAAGATCTCTGTAACATTTTACATTTCATCTGCAATCATTGTTTTTTGACCTTAGTCGCTACTCGTTTTTACCTAGTTCCTGTTTTAATAATTTCAACTATGTAAATAGGGAAAATGGTCATTCATTAATAATTGAGTTGTCTGAGAAGTTTCCCGTTATAAAATCTGACCAATTAGCTGTTTCTATTGGTTATATCATACAAAATAAAAAATACACAACTGTGTGCTACCTGTTCTATAAATAAGAATTTGCTCACCAATGTATAAAGGTTACAGAAGTTTTTTTAGTAGAAGTAAGCAAATGTAACAACGATAAATTTCCTTAAACGTAAACCTAAACTACGGAAATTTTTCATGTTTAGCAGAAGTAATCGTTGTTTTTAGTTAACAATCGTATTAGTGTTTTTTAGTTAGTGTAAACAGTGACTAATCATGTGCGTAATATTATGATTTTTAAAGATTGAATATTTAAATATTTTCGTAGGTTAATTATAGAAAGAGGTGTCTAGTCATGATTGAGACTAAAGAAATCTGGAGACCAAACAATGTGAAAGACGCATGGGAGATTCAAAATAATCTAAAACCAAGTGAGTATTGTTTTGTGTCTGGAGGAACGTGGCTTAGGACACAGTGGGAAGCAGATTTAAAGGAGATGCCTCCAAATTTGATCAGTTTAGAGCAAATACATGAAATGAAAGAGGTAAAAGAGAGGCTTTCTTTTGGAAAAAGGGAAATTCTCATTGGTTCACAGGTAACTTTAGCTACTTGCATCAAACATCCTCTTCTTACTAAGTTTCTTTCTCCTCTTGTGAAAGCTTGTCGTAACATTGCGGCTCCGTCCATTCGAAACGTAGCAACCATTGGTGGCAATATCTATACGGCTGCAGGAGATACCATACCTGTATTTTTAATCCATAATGCAAAGATGCGTTGGTTTAATGGGAAAGAGATGGAGACAGAGCTAATGGAAGAGTGGTTGATTGGGTTACAGGCAAACGGAATGAAAAGAGATCAACGTATTTTAGTTGAGGTTGCCGTAGAAATTGATGATCGATCTTACGAGGATTTTTCTTTTTTTCATAAAGTAGGTAGACGAGAAACGTTTACAGCTTCGCTTGTCACAGTTGCCGGTAAAGGAAAGATCAACAAGGAAGGGTCATTTCAAGAGGTTTCATTAGCCGCTGGTGGGGGGCTTATACCATTAAGGCTCTCGGATACGGAGAATGAGCTTCAGAGTACAGAGGGCTCTAAGCATTTATTTAAAACGATCTTTCCAATGATTACGAAAGAATTTAATGCAACATCAGATCCTTTTGCATCGAGTAATTACAAAAAAACAACGGTTGCAAATCTTATTATTAGCGAATTGTTTGAACAATGGGATGGAAATGGAGGTGTTTCGAATGTGGCTGAATCGTAGGTCGAGCGGCGAAAAGTGGAAAGTAAGACCAGATGGAGAAGAGAAGGTCACAGGGAAACTTCGCTATTTAACAGATATGACATTTCCGGATTTGCTTTATGGCAGAGTGTTAAGAAGTGATGTTCCTCATGCACGAATAATTTCAATTAATACATCTATCGCGCTTAAGTACCCAGGGGTTATCGCCGTCCTGACATATCGCGATATCCCAGGTTTAAATGGGTTTGGAATTAGTACGCCAGATCAGCCAGTATTTTGTGAAGACCTTGTTCGTTTTGAGGGAGACGCCATCGCAGCTGTAGCAGCAATAACAGAAGAAATTGCAGAAAAGGCTTTATCTCTTATTAAAGTTGAATATGAACCACTCCTTACATTAGACACTCCAGAATTAGCACTTCAATCTAAAGCTCCAAAATTGCACAAAGACGGCAACATTCTACATCAAACAGACTATCAGCGAGGCGATATAAATCAAGGGTTTAGGCAATGTAATTTTGTTATTGAAGAGACTTATATAACACCAAGGCAAATGCACACGTACCTAGAAACAGAGGGTGGTATTTTTGTTCCAAGTCAGGAGGGGAAATTAACAGTTTATGCTCCGACACAACATGGGTACAAAGATAGAATGCAGCTTGCGAGAATATTAGCTTGTCAGGAAGAGCAGATTCGTGTGATTTCAAGTCCGATAGGAGGATCATTTGGAGGAAAAGATGAATTGAATGTACAGCCGTATGGGGCATTACTAGCTCTTTATTGTCATCAGCCAGTGAAGATGCATTATTCAAGATGGGAATCTGTAAAAGCTGGGTTAAAACGGCACCCAATGAAAATCAAAATGAAAACGGGAGTGAATGAAGATGGCAAGTTAATCGCCCATCAAGTTCAAATTCTCTCTGATACGGGTGCTTACTCTACATTAGGAGGTCCTGTACTTAATTTTGCCACTGAACATGCGGTAGGTCCTTATCAAATTCCACATGTAGAGGTAAAGGGTAAGGCTGTTTATACAAATAACGGAATATCAGGCGAGTTTCGTGGATTTGGGGGGAACCAAGTTATTTTTGCTCTAGAAGGTCAGCTTGATCGGTTAGCTGAAAAAATGAAAGTGGACCCTTGGGAATTGCGAAAAAAGAACTTAAGAAAATTGAATGATCTTGGTCCAATGGGACAGCGGATTGTACCGACAAATGGACCAGAACAAGTATGGGAAGCAGTTAAACATTCACCTCTTTGGGAAAAGAAGACACAATCGAATTTCTCAAAGCCTTGGATAAAACGCGGCATTGGAGCAGCGCTAGCAATGCATGGTTCAGGATTAGGGTATGGAATTCCTGATCACGCAGGTGGACTTATTCGGTTAAACAAAGAGGGAAAAATTGAGGTTGCTTTCGGTCATGAGGAGTTTGGTCAAGGTTTATTAGGAACATTGGAGATCTTGTTACAAGATCATTTTCAGTGCAATAAGGATGATCTTAGTATTGTGATTGGAGACACCGATCTTGTTCCTCCAAGTGGGTCATCAACTGCTTCGAGAACAACCAATATGGTTTGGCAAGCTTTGAACCGTCTAAAAGGCCCTTTTCTAGAAGTGTTGTTTACAAAAGTGAACGAATTAACAGGTCGCCCAGTGGAAACATTGAAAACAGGTCCAGGGGGGATTTGGGCAGAAGTTGATGGAGAAGCGGATCTAGTCATTACCTATAGTGAACTAGTTAAAAATGGAGCCGATGAACTCGAATGTTCAACTGATTTTCACTTTCCTGTTACACCGGATCCATTCATGGGTGGGCACTATCTTTATACGAGTACGTCTGTTATTGCGGAGGTTGAAGTAAATCTACTAACGGGAACGGTTAAAGTAACTAGGATGGATCACTCTGTCGCGGCTGGTCCAGTAATTAATCCTATGGGGTATGTAGGACAAATTGAAGGCGGTAGCGTCATGGCCCTTGGGTTTACTCTATCGGAGGACGCTGTGATGAATGATGGTAAATACGTGACGAAGAACTTAGATTCGTATTTAGTTCCAACTATTTTTGACGTGCCGGAAAAACAGTATGTTCATGCGATTGAGGAGTTACCGGATGGAGATTCTTTTGGCCCTCGAGGTGTAGGGGAGGTTGGTTCAGTTGCTTTAGCTCCTGCTATTGTTGCAGCAATAAAAGAGGCGACAGGTATTTGGGTAACAGAACTACCAGTTAATCGGGAACAGCTACAAAAAACACCTTTTCTAACCAGATTTGAAGAGGGAATAGAGGAGGGAACACAATGAGTCAAAAGGGGAATCTGGTTGGTGTTGAGAAAGAAACCGAGTATTTGCTATCTTTCGAATTAAATGGAGAGCCAGTAGAAATTCAAGTTGATCCCTCCCGTCGCTTGGTAGATATTATCAGGACAGATTTAGATTTAACAGGGACAAAAATTTCGTGTGAAATTGGTAGATGCGGAGCGTGTATGGTGCTTGTTGATGGAAAGCAACAAAATTCATGTTTAACAATGGCTTATCAGTGTGAAGGAAAGAAAATAGAGACCATTGAAGGTATTAGCGCAGATAGAATTGATCCTGTTCAACAAGCATTTTTAGAAGAGGGTGGATTTCAATGTGGCTATTGTACCCCAGGAATGATCGTTTCTATTAAAGCATTATTAAAGGAGAATCCGGAAGCGACAATGGAAGACCTAAAGGAAGGATTATCAGGAAACCTTTGTCGATGTACAGGATACGGAGGTATTTACAGAGTGTTACGAAGATTAACAGATAAATAATAAAACAAGTATGAAAGGGTGTTTGTAATGAAGGAACTATATGAGTATCTTACAATTATAAAACAACATCCTAATAAAACTTGTGCATTAGCTACTGTTATCCAAGTCGAGGGTTCTAGCTATCGTCATGAAGGGGCTAAAATGCTGTTTTTAGAAGATGGCATACAATATGGGTTGATTAGTGGTGGTTGCCTGGAAGAGGACTTGCGCGTTCGTGCTAATGGTGTAATGGCAGAAAAGAAACCAGAAACGATCACGTACGATCTGCAATCAGAGGATGACTTAGGCTGGGGACAAGGCGCTGGATGTAACGGTAAGATAAAGGTGTTATTAGAGCCAATTGATTGGAAAGGGACAGGTACAAATGGAGAAGGTTCTTGGGGTTCTGTTCTTGAAGCTTTTGAAATGGGGGAAGATGTCATTTCTGTACGTGAGATTACCGGAGAAAGAATAGGAGGTCGGCTTTTTTTTACTAAAGAAGGAAAGAAATTAGGGCTTCAAACTCCTTTAGAAACAGAACGTTTCTTATGTAGAGATGCTATTCGTTTTTATCAAGAGGAGCGTATTTTTGACTATCAGATGAACCTTGAGTTAAATACACAATTTTTATTTGAATTACACGAGTCAAAGGATATGATTTATATTTTTGGTGCAGGACCTGATGTTGAACCCGTTGTGAAAAGAGCGGCTGAATTTGGGTTTTTACCAATTGTTATAGACCCTAGGGAAAGTAGATGTCAGCCTAGATTTTTCCCTGACGCTGCCCAATGCATTCAAGCCCACCCTGAACACTTTTTAGCAAGTCATTCAATACCATTAAATAGCTATGTATTAATTATGACCCACAGCTTTGCTAGAGATAAAGCCATCCTCTCTTTCTTTAACAGATATCAACCAAAATATGTAGGGATTTTAGGCCCTAAAAGACGGACGGAGCGACTCCTACATCCAATGCAAGTGCCCCAATGGATACACTCACCAATTGGAGTAGATATTGATGCTGAGGGTGCAGAAGAAATTAGTCTTAGTATAGTCAGTGAGTTAGTTAAAGTGAGGAATAAAAAGCGGGTGTTGAATAAACATCGTAAGTTGAAAGCGCAGGAAACCAAGTTTTAAAGAGGTCAAAAAAATCAGGGGCGATTTAGTGTGGTTGATCATAAAGTATGTGCTGTTATTTTAGCAGCAGGAACTTCTTCTCGAATGGGAACTACGAAACAGCTATTAAAAATTAACGATAAAATTTTGTTAGAGCACGTCCTTGAACTTGTTTTAGAGCATTCGTTTGAAAAGGTCATCGTTGTTCTTGGACATAAGGCCAAAGAAATTAAAGAGAGTATTGTCTGTGCATCAACACGAGTATGTTGGATCTATAATCCAGAATATCGACTTGGCCAAAGTACATCTTTTTTTAAAGCACTCGACCATGTTGATTCGCCGTTTCAATCAGTATTGTTTTTTCTAGGTGATCAGCCTTTTATTAAGTATGAAACGGTTTCTAACGTTTTAGAAGAGGGGAGGAGGCGAGCAACAGAGGAATCTGTTTCTTTTGTCATCCGGCCTTTCTATGACGAGAAGCCAGGGCACCCTATTTTTTGGGGGAACTTTAAGAAAATTGATTTTTCAACACTTACAGGTGATACAGGAGGGAGAGGGGTGTTGCAATTTGTTAAAAAAGTAAAATTAGTTGTGAAGGATACAGGCATTCTCTTTGATATTGACACTCTAGAAGATTATCAAAGAGCGTTAAAAGAAAGATGACACTACCTTTTTAGCTTAGGAAGGTAGTGTCATCTTTTACTATGAAGAAATTAACACATTAAAGTACTTGTCTCTCAATTTTATTATTAAAAAAAGAGCGAATAAATAAGGCAATTCTTAAAGTGAGTGTTTCGTCAGACCCTTTTACCTCAAGTCCTAGTATTTCTTCACACTTTTTAATTCGATAAATGACTGTGTTTCGATGGATAAACATAATCTTAGCTGTCTCTGAAATTTGGCAATTGTGATTTAAGAAGACGGCAAGGGTTTGGACTAGATCTTCTTTTTCTTTATCTTTCGGATAGGCTAATTCCCGTAAAGTGGATCGATAAAACTCCTTTAATTTTTGAGAGGGTATTGTTTTAAATATTTCTGCTAGCTCTTTAATGCGATACGTTTTTATAAATCTTTTTTTGTTTTCGCGGTAACCTGCCCGTAGTGCATCGACTGCTTCTTGGAAAGCTGTTGATATATCAGTAATATTTTCTGTGTAATTACTAATTCCAAATGACATAGAAGAGCCGATCGCTTGATATAAATCAGATTGTAAGTCACTAATCGATTCTAATACATTTTTTTCGATATCGTCATTATAGAATTCAAAGCCTAATAATGTTGTAAATAAATCGCCTTTTGTAAAAACAATACAGTTTTCAAATTTCTTCGTTAATACGGATTCAAAAAACTCGTAAATGCGATCTCTACGTAAACTAATTTCTTTTTCTGTTTGTAAAGGGTGAGAATCTTGGTAGAGGTCAGAAGCGTCATCCATCTTACAAGTAATACAAATGTACTGTAATGATTTATTTAATTGATAGGTTTTTCCTCGATTAATGATTTCCTCTTCATTTGGGATAGCACCTTCTACTAAGTCGGAAAAAAATTCATTCTTTAACCTGCGCGAATGTTGTTCGAGAGCATGTAGTTTCATAAATTCAAAGGAAATGACATTGGCTGCTTGTTCTACAGCGAGTGTAAAAGAAGATTCATTTGATAACGTTGTGCCAAAAATAATAATATATCCTTTTTGTTGGTTGGTTGTATTAATTGGGTAAATTGAAACCTCTGTAAATTCATTATTTCCATCTTCGCTTGGAAGGGTTAATACTTTGTACGTATCAAGATTCTCATGATGGATTTTTTCGTGAATGTGCCAATAAATATCAAAGAAGACATCCTTATCAATATCGTGCGAATAGGCCATAATATCTAGTCGGTAATTCAGTAGAATAACAGGTAAGCTTAAGATTGTTGCTAAACTTTCGATGATATTAGAAAAACCTCCACCTGACACAACGATATCTGTAAATTCTCGATGGATATTAAGCGCGTAATTTAGTTCATGTGTTCGCTCTTTTAGTATGCAACCTAACGCCTCATTTAACATCTCACCTAAAGAGTAATTAAGAGGAATTTCGATAATGGGAAAGTTCAATGCATTTGCTTGTTCAATTACTTCATTAGGGATTTCATCAATGAAGCGTTTTGTCTTTAGGCCGAGTCCTGCGCAACCTTGTTCAGCCATTTGCGTAACTAATTCTATTAGTGCATTAGGGTTGTTTTTTATCGAATAGGCTGTTGTCAGTAGTAGCTGCTCATCATTTAAATAATCAATAATATCCGGAGCATCCATAAGGTTGACGGATTGAACGGTTTTTGTTAAACCTTCCTCTCCTGCTACAACCGTAGCTTCTTTAAAAGTTGGTAAGTTTAATATGTCTAATAACCTCATTGTAGTCCCTCCTCGCATAAAAAACTTTCATTGTGAACAATGTACAAGAAAATCAGTAGTTTCGAAACTTGTTCGTTAGGTTTTCTAACGGAAATTATCTTTTAGTTAGTTATTTCATACAAAATAAGTGTAAGTTACATTTGAATAGTGTTGAACAGTAACTAAGTCTGAAAAAATAAGTTAAATAAGATTTAAGATTAGTGATTTTAACAGTCACTTTTTCTGACACGCTGATTGGATAGAGGAAATTCAGTAAAGTGCAGCTTCAGTCAAATTGAAAAAGTGGCGAAATACAAGTTTTTTATACTTCTTCTTTTAGTAAGTAGTGAACATTCGGTTTGAAATTTTTGGTCGTTTTTGTCGTTTGGATTGGGTTGTTTAAACAAAGTTACTGCAGGTTTTAGGTTAAGGTGAATAATGACTATGACACTTTAACGTCTTATGATGTGGCTATAACTAAGTGACGTCAAAACTAGGCTAGAAATAGGAAAGCAGGTGTTGAACATTAAAATCTCAATGGAAAAGGTTAAAAAAATGGATCAATCAGAATTTATTAAAACTGTAGGTGCTGTTTTTGAACATTCACCTTGGGTTGCTGAAAAGTCGTGGGATGCCCATCCGTTTATTAATCTCGAGCAGATGTACAATCATATGATTGAGGAAATGTATGGAGCTACTACTGTTTTGAAATTGTCTCTTTTGAGAGCTCATCCAGATTTAGGTACGAGGTTAGAGGTTTCTGGATCCTCTAGAGATGAACAAAAGAACGCTGGACTAAGTCAATTATCAGAACAAGAGTTTGAAGAGTTTTCTATGTTAAACAAAGAGTATATTAATAAATTTGGATTTCCCTTTATTATGGCTGTAAAAGGCCAAGATAAGGAAGCAATAAAAAGCAATATGAAAGCTCGAATTCATAATAGCTATGAAGAGGAATTTGAAACAGCTCTTGAACAAGTAAGTAAAATCGCTAAATTTAGACTGTGGGATTTAATTGTAGAAGGGGAGATTGGCAAGCTTACAACACATGTCTTGGATATAAGTACCGGAAAGCCTGCTGAAAATGTTGAGATTGAGCTTTGGAAAAGGAATCATGACAATCAATTTGTAAAAATAGGACAATCTCGAACAAATTCAGATGGTAGAGTATCTGAGCCGCTCTTAGAAGCAAATGAGATGAAAAAGGGAACCTACCAGATTCAGTTTAATGTCGGTGGTTACTTTCGTTCCAACAAGCTAGAGCAGGAGCCTTATTTTTTAGAAATTGTACCGATTCAGTTTGTTATTACAAAAGAAAATGAACATTACCACGTTCCATTACTGATAGCACCAGGAGGATATAGTACATATAGAGGCAGCTAGCAGCCTCTACTATGAAAAAGGTTTTAAAAAAATATAAATTGAGAGGGGTTAAATTATGAAGATTTTGAAGAGAGCGTACAAAGCAAAGTTGGTAATGGTAACTACAATCATTCTCTTAGTTCTTGCAGCTTGTGGCGGGCAAGAGTCAGGCGGAGGAAGCACGGATGGAGAAGATTCTGACTCAGCTGAATCAGTAAAGCTAGTACTAAACTGGTTTCCGAAAAGCCAACATGGTGGTGTTTTTGCTGCACAAGAAGCAGGAATATTTGCTGAACATAACTTAGATGTTGAGATTGAAGCAGGCGGTCCCCAAGTTTCTTCGATTCAAATTGTGGCATCAGGGAATGTACAATTTGGCTTAGCCCATGCAGATCAAATTGTGATTGCTAGGAATGAAGGAATTGAACTTGTTACATTAGCGACAGCTATGCAAAATAGTCCAGCTGCATTAATGTTCCACGAAGGTGAAGAGATTACTGATTTTGAAGATATGAATGGGAGAACTGCTTACATTCAACCAGGTATTCCATATTGGGATTTCTTAACGAATAAGTATGATTTAAGTGGAGTTACTGAAATGGGTTATACCGGACAGCACGTTAATTTCATTGAGGACTTTGAGTCTGTCAGTCAGGCGTTTGTCACTTCAGAACCATTTTTCTTAGATAAGGAAGGGGTTAAGACTGAAACGATTCTAGTCTCCGAATCTGGCTTTGATCCATATAATGTCGTGTTATTTGCTTCGAAGGATTATATTAAGAATAATGAAGATACCGTTCAAAACTTTGTTACGTCTTTTGTGGAAGGGTGGAATTTTTATAAAGAATCCCCTTATGAAATCAATGAAGTCATCCATGAAGCAAATCCTGATCTTGCTCTTGAAGACTTAGAATTTGAGACGGATTCGCAAAAGGATTTTGTCTATGGAGGCGATGCCGAAGAACACGGTTTTGGTTACATGTCTGAGGAACGTTGGCAATTGCTGATTGATCAGCTATTTGAATTAGGTTTATTAGAAAATCAATTTGAAGCAAATGAGATCTATACAACTGAATATCTGCCGTCTAACTAAATTGATAAAGTTGGTGAGGGTTCAAGGAGGTGGAGTTACCTTCTTGAACCCTTTTCTATTTAAGTCTTTTAAAATACATGGGTAGAATATCTTACATTCCGAATGGTACATATACCAATTCATCTTGTTGCCATATGAGAAAACTCATCAAACGATTGGTTATTACAACTAATAAACTAGTGTATTTTTAGATATATTGAACAATGACTAACCCTCCTCCATTCTCTACAATGAAATCAATTAGAAGCTGGGATTTTACAAGGAGGGATTGATTCTACATGATTATTACAAATCAAATAAATCAACAACGTTTATGGAAGACGATTCAGGAACTAGGTAAGATCGGAGCTGGTTCAAATGTCACTGAAGAAGGTGTGACAAGACTGGCTCTCAGCTTAGAAGATTTAGAGGCTAGAAAATATGTGCTTCAATTAATGGAGGAGTCAGACTTAGACGTACGAGTGGACTCCGTTGGAAATATTATCGGGAAGTTAGAAGGAACGGACAAGAACGCACCAGTAGTGATGACTGGATCTCATGTAGATACTGTTTACCAAGGTGGCTTGTTTGATGGAGCTTTAGGGGTTTTAGGAGGAATCGAAGCTGTTCGCTCTATAAAGGAATCAGGGATAGAACTCACTCATTCTATTGAAGTCGTATCTTTTACAGATGAAGAAGGGACTCGGTTTGGAACTGGGTATATTGGTAGTAAGGCAATGACCGGTTATTTAGACGAAGCTACGCTTAATTTAAAAGATGCAAATGGAATAACTTATGCAGAGGCGCTTGGGCAAGCTGGCTTTGATTCCACGCAGTATAAACTAGCGATTCGAAAACCTGAAGAAATAAAAGCTTATTTAGAAATGCATATTGAGCAAGGAAAAGTACTTGAGGAACACGAATTAGCAGTTGGAGTTGTTACAAATATTCAAGGACCAGTTTGGTTAGAGGTTACCCTAAATGGTCACCCAGATCATGCAGGTGCTACACCAATGAATATGAGAAAAGATGCCTCGCTCGCAATGGCGGAAGTGATGCTTGAAGTGGAACGAATTTCAACCAATTACCAAGGGGTCGGTACGGTGGGGAAAACACATGTCGAGCCAGGTGGAGTGAATATTATTCCGGGAAGAGCCATATTTTCAATTGATTTAAGGCACGGTGACAAAGAGTTACGTACGAAAATGGTTGATGAAGTAACAACGGCGATTAAGGAAATTTGCGAGAGAAGAGACATAATAGCAGAGATTGATATGAAAAAAGCAGTCGATCCAGCCACTTGCTCCCAATCAATTGTTGATATGCTTGAAGACTCATGTGCTGAGATGAATATTCCAACTATGAAACTTCCATGTGGAGCAGGGCATGATTCACTAATGATGACGAAAGTGACAGATATGGGAATGATTTTTGTTCGTTCGAAAGATGGAATTAGTCATAATCCAAAAGAATGGACAGATGAAGAAGATTGTGTCATTGGTACACAAGTTTTGTTACAGGCATTAATTAAATTAGCAAAATAATAGTTGAACATAATGGAGGAAGAGAATATGCAGCTATCTAATAGATTACAAGTTCCGGCTAGAACGATTATGACACCTGGACCAGTAGAGGTCGATCCAAGAGTATTGCAAGCGATGTCCTCATCTATTTTAGGGCAATTTGATCCAAGTTTTACATCTTTAATGAATGAAACAATGATTCAACTACGAAAAGTATTACAAACTGAAAATCATTGGGCATTTCCGGTGGATGCTACATCACGAGCTGGGATTGAAGCAATGCTTTGCAGTGTTCTGGAAGAAGGAGATAAAGTTCTCATCCCTTCTTTTGGACGATTTGGTGGATTGTTAACAGAAATTGCAGAGCGCTGTGGTGCAGAAATTCATAATATTCATTGTGAATGGGGCAGAGTCTTTGACCCAGAGGAAGTGATTTCTGAAATCAAAAAGATTCGTCCTAAAGTGGTAGCGATGGTCCATGGAGATACATCGACAGGAAGAATGCAGCCTCTAAAGGAAATAGGTCATGCTTGTCGAGAGCTAGATGTTTTACTTATTGTAGATGCTGTTGCAACAGTGGCTGGAACAGAAGTGAAAACTGATGAATGGAAGATTGATGGATTGATCACAGGTACACAGAAATGCTTATCTGTTCCTGCAGGGATGGCTCCATTGACATATAATGATCGAATTGAATCCATTTTATTAGAAAGAAAGTCAATTGAAAAAGGACTTGTAACTGATAAACAAGTATCCGTTAATCATAGAAAGATTCGTAGTAATTATTTAGATTTAAGTCAATTGCAAGATTACTGGAGTCCTGCAAGACTAAACCATCATACGGAAGCAACAACGATGTTATACGGGTTATATGAAGGGTTACGTTTAATTCTTGAAGAAGGCTTAGAGGAACGTTTCAAGCGACACCGTCTTAACGAAAGAGCATTGGTCAATGGAATAGAAGCAATGGGGCTGACGCTATTTGGTGACAATGACTATAAATTACCAACTGTAACATGTGTTAACATTCCAGAAGGTGTTGATGGCGATTCAGTTCGTTCTATGCTCTTAGATGATTTTGGAATTGAGATTGCAAGTTCGTTCGGTCCATTACATGGGAAAATTTGGAGAATTGGAACGATGGGATATAGTTGCCAGCAGCGAAATATATTACTTACACTTGCCTCTTTAGAAGCAGTGCTGTTGCGTCATAAAGTGACACTAAACGTGGGAGAAGGGGTTCAGGCAGCGTTAGATGTATACCAAAACAAAGAACGAATCGAGAGTGTGTAATTAAAGGGAGGGTACGTATGAAGGGTCACTATAATGCGTTTGTTGATGAAAATGTCACTGTAAAACCAGTGAAAACAGGGAACCTTTCAGGTCGTACATTTGCTGTGAAAGATGTATTTGATATTAAAGGAATCACTTCAAGTGCAGGGAATCCGGATTGGCTACGAACCCACACTCCAGCAGAAAAGAATGCTGTATCTATAGAACTATTGTTACAATCAGGTGCTACGTTAACAGGTACTACGATTACAGATGAGTTGATGTATAGTTTGAATGGGGAAAATTACCACTATGGTACACCAGTAAATCCAAAAGCGGAGGGGCATATTCCAGGAGGGTCATCTAGTGGCTCAGCAGTTGCTGCTTCATCAGGAGTAGTCGATTTTGCTATAGGGACTGATACAGGTGGCTCTGTTCGAATCCCAGCAGCCTATTGCGGAGTTTACGGATTCCGTCCTACTCACGGGCTCGTACCGATTGATGGAGTGATTCCTCTTGCCGAAAGCTTTGACACAGTTGGCTGGATGACATCTGACCCACAATTATTAGTCGAGGTAGGCAGTGCCCTAATTAAAGATAATCGATTAGTAGATAAACCTTTTACAGGCCTTTTATTTGGGACTGATGCTTGGGAATTGGCCGATGAAAGAAGTAAGGAAGTTTTAGAAACGTATATAGATAGACTGGGTAATGGGTTGCAATCAGAATGGTTAACGATTGCAGAAGAGGGGTTACAAAAGTGGGCAAGCTGCTTTAGAACACTTCAAGGATTAGAGATATGGAAAAACCATGGTGAATGGATAAATGAAGTGAATCCGAGCTTTGGTCCAGATATTGCTGCTAGATTTGACTGGGCAAGTACATTAAGAGAAGAAGATAAGCCGGAAAATCTAAAGCTAAAAGAAACTATTTCTACAAATCTGTTAGACGTGTTAGGAGAAGACCAATTACTAATCATCCCAACAACACCTGGGGAGGCTCCACTTTGTAATTTGTCAGGTGCAGAGATTGAAAAGCGCCGTTCACAAACAATGCAGCTATCGTGTATTGCTGGGCTTACCGGTTTTCCACAGGTGACGATTCCGATTGAGGGAAAAGTTGGAATGCCAATTGCTCTTTCAGTTATTGCTGGCCCTAATCAGGATAGACGCTTGTTGCAATGGGTTTATGAGAATACAAGCCTATTTGCATCATCAAATAAATAATGATAGATAGGTGATGATCATGAAGCTTGCCACAGTAAAAAGAGGAAGCAAAGAAGTTGCTGGCATTGTAACTGATAAGGGAATCGTTTTAATAGAGGACATTAATGAACAAGAGCAGAAAAGTTGGTCTCTTTCTATTTTTAAGCTTATTGAGTTAAATGAGCTTGATCAAGTGAGAGACTGGTATCATAGTGGAGGAATAGATCGAATAAAGGAAGCTCGATTCCTCTCCAAAAAGGAAGTAACATTTGCTCCTTTATATCGATGCCCACATAAAATTTGGGGAATAGGCATGAATTATGTAACAGTGAGATCAGAGCTAGGTGGGGGAGAAACGTCAGACCCTGTTTTCTTTATGAAGCCTGATACAAGTATAATTGGTTATGATGATGCCATTGAAATTCCACATCAATCAAAAAAGACAACTGCAGAGGCAGAACTAGCTATTATTATCGGAAAGAATTGTAAAAACATTTCTGAAGAAGAGGTTCAAGATGTTATTGCTGGCTATACAATAGCACTAGATGTAACTGCTGCAGAAATCCACGCAGAAAACCCACGATTTATCCAAAGGGCAAAAAGCTTTGATACATTCTTTGGATTTGGGCCAGTGCTGCGAACGAAGGATGAAATGGAAAACATAGAGTCGTTACAAGTTGCAACAATGCTAAATGGAAGCATCGTACATGAAAATAAAGTGGAAAATATGATTTGCTCACCAGCTTACATTGTTTCCTTTTTGTCACAAGTCACAACCCTGTTACCAGGAGATGTCATTATGACTGGTACACCTGGAGCTGTAGTGATTCGTCAAGGGGATGTCGTTGAATGCAAGATTTCAGGTTTTGAGCCATTAAGTAACAAAGTTGTACAAGTGTAATAATAAGGGAGAGAGGGTTTGAGTCAGCCTTCTCTTTTTAGAAAAGGGGAAGGATGTTTTGAAAAGTAACAGGGGGTATGGTAAGTTTGTGAAAAGTTAAAAAGTAAAGGTAACTGATTGAATTATCCTTAAGAGTATGCTAGTATTTTAGATGATTCCTGTCTAGCTGTCAGCGGTCACCGAAATGAACAATGGTTAAATGCTTGGTTTAAAATACATAATGAATATTGAATGGTAAATGAAAGAATATATACATAGTATAGAAGTCTTATTCATGGCCTAACTTTTCACTCTTGGTGAAGGTTAGGTCTTTTTTGTATTTTTTTGGTAGTTTTGTTCGGATAAGGAGGATTATTAAATGCTTAAGGATAGTCATAAGCAACGAGATTTAACGTATTTAAGTAGTTTTATTTGTAAGATTATGAAACGACGATTAGGGAAAGGTCCAGAGCAATGCAATATTATTGTTAAAAATAACCTTATTATTGTGAAGGTCCATCATTTTATTACACCCGCTGAGGAAGTGCTTTGCAAAAAAAATGAGTTAAGTCTTGCTTTGAAATTTCGATCAGTTTTAGTAAAAGCGATCATTGAAGAGGTGAAAGCAGATATTACTAGGGTGACAAACATAGGAATAAAAAAATCGCTTTTTGATTGGGATTACGAACAAAATGTAGGATTAATTATGTTTGTTGGAACGGAATCGCTACTTGCTGAGCCTAGTGCAAACAATGCATTGGAAGACTCCTTTATCGAAAAGATTAAATATGTAGGTAATAAAGTACATAAAAGACCATCACGTGTAAAATGGATTTTGTCCGATACAGCTATACATGTCATGGAATGTAGTGGAGTTCTTATTAAAACGGAAAACCTTTTGTTTGAGAATGGATATGAGGACTTGCTATTAGAGCGAGGGCAGGAAATACGGAAAAATTATAATGATTACCGCCATGAATTTGAGCCAGTTCTTGGTCAGACGATTAATCAGCTTTTCGTTACATGGGATTACGAAGAAAATAAAAGTTATATCGTCTTTTATGTGAAATGAAATTTACATTTTTATAATAATGAAGTATAATTTAAAAGAATTGTAATTTTATAGTAGAATAGAAAAAACACTTCTCTTTAATAATACAATAATGGTTAAATAACTAAATTAAATAATAGTGGTCTAAATGATGAGATAAAAAGCTAAACATAAGCCAAAGCAGAAATGGAATACTCTTATTCTCTGTTTTGGCTTTTTTTATTTATGGGATAATTCGGAATATTTGAATTAGGGGAGTAAATAGAATGCTGAATATAAAAGATTTGTTAAAAAACGCTGATTACTCAACTTATGAACATAAGTATAGTGTGCAAATTATCGAAAGAATACAAGGAAAAAAGGTAGAGCTACAAAAAATAGTGGACGAAATAGAAAAAATCATTATTGCAAATAGAAAGTTCCTTAGCGGGCAAGCTGACTATTATTTAAATGAAATAATTACAGAGAAAAAGGTGAATATGAATAGACTACTAAACGTCTTAGTAGAGGATTTTGATGATGCATCTTCCATTATTGAAATGGGAACAAAAATCGTTAAAATGATTGGTGTGCAAAACACGCTGTTTACGAAACTGCAATTACAGATGACACAAGAGTCCTTTATATGCTATGTAACAACAGAGCATGTCACTATATTGAAGTATTTAATTGAATACGGAAGGAACTTACTGCTCGAAGTATTGAAGTAATTCCTTCATAAGAAGTTTAATTTTGAAAGTCAAAGTCAATAATATGCTCATACGATTTTATCGAAGTGCCATTAAAGCATGGGGACATAGCTGATCACTACTAGATAAATTATCCAATAAGGAATAATTTGTGGTATAATGCAGTTGGTTGGTGTCTTAACGGCATTGACTATTGTTCCTTTTGAAAGAGGGAGTATAATGACAGACTTTCAAGAGCAATTAAACCATATTAGTAGTTATACAAGTAAATTACTTAGAAAAAAATTCGGGAGAGGTCCTGAATTTTGTTCAGGAACACTTTCAGAGCGTTATTTATTATTACATATACGTGGATTCATCTCACCAATGGAAGAAGTCCTTCTTCAACAAGGGAAGTCAAAGGATGTCGATAATGCTCGGTCAGTCATCATTGCTCATGTATTAGAAGAGCTCAAAGGAGTTGTTCAAATTTCTTTGGAAGTTGATGTCATTGAGTATTATCACGACTGGAATTTTCCTAATAATACAGGGGTCATAATCCTTGTATTTGAGAACGAAGTAGGAAAAAAGAGCATTACACAAGTGAATAATATCCAGGAATTTGAAAAGGAAATTAGTCGAATCAGTGCACTCGTTCAGAAAGTGCCTGATGATATTGAAGTAACCCCGCTATCTGAAACAACAATCTTAGTAAAAAGAGAAGGTATTTTAATTCAGATTGAAAAAGCATTAATATCAAAAGGGTACAAAAACGAATTACTTATAACGAAGGATGAGTTAGAGAAAAAATACTTTCATCGCTATAGTAAATTTAACGAAATCCTTAATCGAGGTGTCCGTGACATCTTTATTGATTGGGATGTTGAGAAAGATAAATCACTTATGGTGTTTATTCTACAATAAAATAAAAAGGTAAATGTGAGGAATAAAAAGTCTCGCGTGACCTAACTTCAACCGTTTTGGGGAGAGTTAGGTCTTTTTGTATTTAAAAAGGAGGATATATGTTAAATAAGTCATGGATTATCATCATACTGGTAGTTAGTACATTCTTAATGTTCATTACACAGTTTACTGAAAACCTTGTCATGCAAGTAGGAATCATTAGTATTGTTCTATTGTTCGTTGTTTTTTGTGTACAAAAGACAATCGAAAAAAAGAGCACCAGAAACAAGAGTGAAAAATCAATAATTGAGCTCCTTCCTATGCCGATTATCGTTGTTGTAAACGACAAAATTGATTATGTGAATAGGGCTGGATTATCTATGTTTGAAGCAACAGAGGTTCAGTTAACTGGAAAGTCCATCACAAACTATGTTGACTTTAATGACGAGAGCGATGGGGGAGAGGAAGTAGACGGAAGTCAAAGTAGATTAGGGAAACTCACAGTAGGGGGAAATACGATCGATGTAGAACTTCATCGAAAGCCGTTACCTACTCATCAGGGTGACACTTATTTCTTACTAGTTAGAGACATAAGTGAACAAAAGGAAAATCAATCAAAACTGCAGCATTTTGAACAATTATCGTTATTAGGCGAACTTGCTGCAGGGATTGCACACGAAATAAGAAACCCAATTACAAGTTTAAAAGGATTTTTACAATTAATAGATAATACAGATACGAAATCTCCGTATACAAAAATTATGCTATCTGAAATTGAGCGGATAAATATGATTGTGAGTGAGTTACTTTTTTTAGGAAAGCCAAAGGAATTATCAATGAAGAAACATAACCTTTTTGAGATCATTGAGATGGTAGTCACTTTAACGAAGACTCAAGCAATTATGTACAATATTGAAATCGAACTACAAATGGAATCTACCTTAAAAAAGGTAATGGTGCAATGTGACGAAAGTAAAATAAAGCAAGTCTTTATCAATATTTTAAGAAATGCTATAGAAGCAATGAAGCATGAAGGAATAATTGCTATTAATGTTTCACGTAACCATGATTTGATTGAAATTGCTATTATTGATCAAGGAAAAGGAATTCCCAAAGAGAAGTTAGACAACATTGGAAAACAATTTTATACAACAAAGGAAAATGGAACAGGACTTGGATTAATGATAAGCAATCATATTATTGAAGAGCATGGTGGTAGCTTAAGTCTTGAAAGCGAAGAAGGGAAGGGAACCAAAGTTCAAATAAGTTTACCAGTAGTCACATAGAGGCGGCCACTAGGAATTTTATTGGCTATTGGTTTATTTGTACACTATGTTATTTTGAATCGTCTAATAATTCTAACTAAATATTACTAGAATTAAAAAAATAAGCTATAATTAACTATGTTATTTCGAATTGCGAAAATAAATAGGTATGGGGGATGTTTGTGTGTCCAACGTATTTGGATTTTTAAGGCCGTATAAACTTCCGATTAGCATAGCGTTGTTCTTAATGCTAATTGAGCTTTTTGTTGAACTGCTTCACCCATTATTGTTAGCTAAAATAATCGACGATGGAATATTACAAGAGGACTTAGCTGTAATAATACACTGGGGCAGCATTATGGTGGCTTTGTCATTTCTTGCTTTTGCAGCGGGAGTCATTAACTCCTTTTACGCAGCCCATGTAAGTCAAAGTACAGGGTTTGATTTGCGTTCTGGACTATATAGTAAAATTCAAAAGTTTACCTTTTCTCAGTTGCAAAGGTTTGAGACATCCTCATTAATAACAAGACTGACCAATGATGTAACACAAATTCAAAATACAATATTCATGAGTTTACGGATCATGATGCGAGCTCCATTGCTGATAATTGGTGGCACTATTATGGCGTTTTTTATTAATGTTAAGCTAGCTCTCATTTTAGCTGTGGCAATTCCGGTTATTGTGATGTTTTTAATTTGGATGATGAAAAAGGGAGGAGCCCTTTTTAAGCTCGTCCAAGCGAAGTTAGATGGCGTGAACCATGTCATGCGTGAAAACCTCACTGCAATGAGGCTAGTTAAGGTGTTTGTCCGTCATAATCATGAGAATAATCGGTTCAAAAAGAGCAATGAAGCATTGATGGAAAAAACAATGTCGGCACTCAGGCTAATGGAAATTGCGATGCCAGTATTGTTGTTTCTTATGAATGTTGGCGTTATGGCCATTCTATGGTTTGGTACATTTGAGGTTAATTCAGGAGGAGCTCAAGTAGGGGAAGTTGTGGCGATTGTAAACTATGCAACTCGTATCACTTCTGCTTTAACCGTATTTTCAATGATTATTATAGTCTTTTCGAGAGCTCGTGCATCAGATGAGAGGATTTCTGAAGTGTTAGAATATGGAGAGGAACAACGAGGAAACGCAGGTGAGCTTTCTTCGAAACGAATAGATGGTTCAATAGAATTTGAACATATTGGTTTTTCGTATCCTACAACACGAGGGAAAGTGTTATATGATCTCTCTTTTAAAGCAAATGCAGGTGAAATGTTAGCTATCTTAGGGGCAACCGGGTCTGGGAAAACAACGTTATTTCAACTCATTCCGAAGTTGTATGAGGCAAGTGAAGGTAGAATTCTTATAGATGAGTTGGATATAAAGAACATTAATTCTGAACATTTGCGCCGTCAAATTGGCTATGTTCCTCAGGATGTATTTTTATTCTCTGGTACGATACGAGAGAACATTCAATGGGGGAACGAAGAGGCAACATTAGAAGAAATAGTCGAAGCATGTAAAGATGCTCAAATTCATAATGTGATTGAGAAACTTCCGGATCAATATGAGACAAAAATAGGACAAAAAGGTGTTAATTTATCTGGTGGACAGAAGCAGAGGCTGTCTATTGCTAGAGCACTAGTGCGCAGGCCTAAAATATTACTATTAGATGATTGTACGAGTGCCTTAGATGTAAAAACGGAAGCTAGCTTTCTAGAAGCTTTGAAAAACTATTCATGCACTACGCTAATGATTACTCAAAAGATAAGCTCTGCCATGAAGGCTGATAACATCCTTTTACTAAAAGAAGGTCAATTGATAGCTGAAGGAAATCATGAACAATTACAGAAAGAATCAGAGCTTTATTGGGTAATACTTCAATCTCAGATGAGAGAGGAGGAGCTAAATGTCTAATCAACTGATGAGACCTTTCCGTTATAATAGGATTCCCTTACCCTTACCCGATTCCGATACGAAAACCGAAGAAGCCATATTGAAAACAAAACCAAAAAATTGGAAAAGTACAATCAAACGCATTTGGAATTATCTTGCTGTTCATAAAAAATACATCGTCCTTGTCATATTAATGATTGTTTTTAGTTCAGTATTAAGTTTATTAGGACCTTTCCTCGTTGGAATGGCTATTGATGAGTTCTTAGTAAGTCATGATGTGAATGGGTTGTTCCAACTATTAATCTTCCTATTTTTTATTTACGTTTTCTATTCAATTAGTATATGGTTACAAAATTTTTGGATGATAGGAGTAGCTCAAAAGACGATTTATGCAATGAGGTTTCAATTATTTACTCGTCTTCAAAAACTGCCGATTTCCTATTTAGATAAACGCCAACATGGTGAGCTCATGAGTAGGCTGACAAATGATATGGAAAATGTCAGTACAACGTTAAATAGTTCAGTCATCCAAATTTTCTCAAGTATTTTGACCTTTATAGGAATTATTGTTGTTATGGTTTGGTTAAGTCCTATATTAACAGTCATCACATTGGCTGTTGTTCCACTAATGGTATTTGGGATGAAGTGGATAACGCGGAGAACAAGCATATTTTTCAAAGAGCAGCAAAAGCACTTAGGAGAAGTTAATGGATATATCGAAGAAACCATCTCTGGTCAGAGAATTGTTAAAGCTTTTTCTAAGGAAGAATATGTAGTAGATGCTTTCAAAGGGAAAAGTGAACGCTTGAGGGGAGCGGGGTTTTGGGCTCAAACGTATTCCGGCTTTATTCCAAAGTTAATGAATGTATTAAATAATATGAGCTTTGCTCTAATTGCTGGAATAGGCGGGATCCTAGCATTTAATAATCTAATCACAATTGGGGTCATTGTGATTTTTGCTGAGTACTCCAGGCAATTTACGCGACCGCTAAATGATCTTGCCAATCAGTTTAATACATTATTATCTGCCGTAGCAGGTGCAGAAAGAGTGTTTGAAGTCATTGATGAGGAAGAAGAAAGAGACAAAGGCAATGCCCGTGAACTGACTGAAATAAAAGGAAACGTATCGTTTGAGAATGTATCTTTTTCATATGAGGACGATCAAAACACCATTTCTAATATCAGCTTTAAGGTGAACGAGGGTGAAACCGTTGCTCTAGTCGGTCCAACAGGAGCAGGTAAAACGACAATTATTAATTTGCTTTCCAAATTTTATGAACCAGTAAGTGGAGCGATTATAGTCGATGGGCTTGATATAACTGAAGTGAAAATTGGGAGTTTACGGCAGCATCTTGGCTTTGTTCTTCAAGATACGCACTTGTTTCAAGGGTCAATTAGAGAAAACATTCGTTATGGTAGACTTGATGCAAGTGATGAGGAAGTAGAAGAAGCAGCGAAGCAGGCAAATGCTCACACATTTATTACCTCCTTGTCAGACGGGTATGAAACTGCATTAGATCAAGATGGCACCGGAATTAGTCAAGGGCAAAAACAGCTGTTATCAATCGCGAGAGTCATGCTTGCAAAGCCATCGATGTTAATTTTAGATGAAGCGACTAGTAGCATTGATACCATTACTGAAATTAAAATCCAAGAAGCTCTTCGAAGGCTAATGAAAGGTCGAACGAGTTTTGTGATTGCTCACCGCTTAAATACGATTAAGGAAGCGAATCAGATTATCGTTTTAAAAGAAGGGAAACTCTTTGAAAAGGGATCGCATGATCAATTACTCGCTGAAAGAGGATATTATTATGACATGTGTAGTCGTCCGTAAAGGGAGACATTCTTGTTAAAAAGAGTAATCCTTGTAAAAAGATAATAAAGAACGGTCATCATCCAGGGGGGGATAGGTGACCGTTTTATTGGTATCAGGGGCAGTATTCCTACTACACTAAATCCAATAGAATCTATTCAGAATTCTTGCTTCAAGAAAACTTATTTCTTGCTTAATTTGTTATATTATCTTACATAATTTTCAAAAAACGGTAAAGGGGATCTAAATTTGTTGTCGAATAATTTATAGCAAACTTCAAAGGCAGGTGCTTCTATTGATAAATAATTATGATGTTGCAACCCATTTTTTTGATGAAATGTTTAAAGAAAAAGAGTCTCCTCATGCTCATTATCAACCTTTGTATGAAAATATCTCAAAACTCGATAAAAAGGTTGTGGAGTCACGTTATCAATTAGCACAACAGAACTTCCTGCGTCAGGGAATCACTTTTACTGTATACAACAATACAGAAGAAACTGAGAGACCGATGCCTTTTGATCCACTGCCACGTATTATCTCAAAGGAAGACTGGGCTTTTGTTGAAAAGGGTTTACAGCAACGCGTCTTAGCGCTTAACGCTTTTTTAGAAGACATTTATACGGAACAAGAAATATTAAATCAAGGAGTGATTCCACGGGATTTAGTTGTTACGTCCCCCCACTTTTATCATCAAGTATATGGAATCAAAGTTCCTGAGAAGAATCATATCTTTATAGCTGGAATCGATCTCATTCGCGATCATGAAGGCAATTATTTAGTATTAGAAGACAATATTCGTAATCCTTCAGGTCTTTCTTATGTTTTTCAAAATCGCTTTGTCATGAGAAAACTGTTCCCGGACTTATTTAATGATTATTCAATTGAATCACTGGAAAATCAGCTGCATGAAATGCATGCGGCTTTAAAATATATTGCCCCAAATAAAAAGGAGCATCCAACCATTGTTTTGTTAACCCCAGGAGTCTATAACTCTGCATATTACGACCATAGTTTTCTAGCAAAGGAAATGGGGATTGAATTGGTGGAAGCACGGGACTTAGTTGTTAATAATCAAGTTGTCTATATGAAAACGACTAAAGGCTTAAAACAAGTTGATGTCATTTATAGGCGTATTGATGATGATTACTTAGATCCGTTAGTGTTTCGTGAAGACTCGTTAATTGGAGTACCTGGTTTAATAGATGCTTATAGAACAGGAAATGTGTCCATTGCCAATGGAGTTGGAAATGGAGTTGCAGATGATAAGGCAACATATGCCTATGTACCGGAAATGATTCGTTTTTATTTGAATGAGGAACCAATTTTAAGAAATGTTGAGACATATCAATTGTCAAAGCAGGAAGATTATGAGTATGCTCTTGATAATTTAGATGACTTAGTATTCAAAGAAAGAAACTCTTCTGGTGGTTATAATATGTTGATTGGCCCTCAAGCAACAGAAGAGGAGAAAGCTCTTTTCCGTAAAAAAATTATAGAAAATCCTAGTTTATTTATTGCGCAACCTACTATCTCGCTCTCTCAATCACCAACATTTACCGATGAAGGAATAAAGGGCCGTCATATAGATTTGCGTGCTTTTATCGTTCTAAATGAAGTGCCACATGTAGTTCCTGGTGGATTAACTCGTGTTGCGTTAAGAAAAGGTTCACTTGTAGTGAATTCCTCGCAAGGTGGTGGAGGGAAAGATACTTGGGTTTTAGACTAAGTTACAGAAAAGAGGGGAAATCATGCTAAGTCGTGTCGCGGATTCACTTTATTGGTTATCGTTAAACATGGAGCGCGCTGATAATATAACAAAGTTATTGTCTGTTCGTTTAGTCAGTATTTTAGAAAATAATAATCCGAAAATAGATCGAGATGATGACTGGGAAGAACTTGTGAAGATCTCTAGTGATATTAACCAATTTTATAAATGTTATGCTGATTGTAATCGTTCTTCAGTTATTCAATATCTTGCTTTTTCTAAAGATAACCCTAATTCAATTAGTTCTTGTATTTCCATTGCAAGGGAAAATGCAAAGGGGATGCGTGAAATTATTCCATTGGAACTGTGGGAAGTAATTAACGAGTTGTACTTGAAAATAAAAGCTTTTCCAATAAAAGAAGTTACTATTGAACAATTAAATGACTTTTTTCAAATGATATTGGAAAAATCATTTCAATATCAAGGGATTGTAACTGGTTTAATGCCGCGTGGAGATTCCTATTCCTTTATTATGTTTGGGAAACACGTAGAGCGATTACGAAAGCTCTCTAGAACGCTAGATGTGTACTATCATAAAAAAATATCAGCGCGAGATAATAAAGAAAATGTAAATTATCATTACTGGAGTGCGGTATTAAGTGCAGTTGGCGGATATGAATCGTATTTACAAAAATATCAAGCGTTAATTGAACCATTAAAAGTAGTCAATTATTTAATATTTGATAAAACTTTACCCCGGTCAGCGAACTTCAATGTTCATCGATTACAGTATGCATTTAGTAAGTTACAAGCTGATGGGGTAACAAGTTACTCGGAAGGTTTATATAATAAATTGAATGAATTGATGAGTGAAGTAAGTTATGACTCGCTTGATCAAGTGTCAATTTCGCTTCATGAATATTTTCAAAGACTTCAACAATTATGTGATGATGTAGGTAACGCTATTATGGATACTTACTACTTAGGAGAGATTAAATCATTATGAAATACGAAGTGCTTCAAAGCACTCATTACCAATACAGCATGCCAATAAGGCAGAGTATTAATCAGAGTATTCTTAAACCGATATCCAATGAGAATCAACAAGTTCTTTTATACGAACAAACTATCAGTCCAGATGCGTTTTGTTCAGAGCATCGTGATTATTGGAAGAATGATGTTGCTACATTTTACATATGGGCTCCACATCATGAACTACTTGTTAAAACAAGAGCAATTATTGAGTTAAACCACCCACGTGCGCATGTGATGATGACAGATGAAGTGAAAGATATAATGGTAAGCGAAAAGTTTAAACAAACGTTTGCTGAATATTTGATGAGGACGCCCTATACTTCATTATCTATTGAGCAACTATCTTCAATTAGTGATACGTTAGAAAGCACAGAAGTGGATCTTTACGTTTTTATGGAACGGTTAAATTCGTATATCTACGAAAATTTTCAATATTTGCCTGGATCAACCGATGTGAAAACAACTGCTACAGAATCGTTTGAAAAACGAACCGGGGTATGTCAAGATTTTACTCATGTGATGTTAGCAGTCTGTCGTTATCATGGGATTCCTGCCCGTTATGTAAGTGGTTATATTTATTCTGGAGAAGCTGTAGCGATGCGTGGTGATTCGGTTACGCATGCATGGGTAGAAGGTTATTTTCCGGGATATGGATGGGTTGGTTTTGACCCTACAAATAACATGATGGCACAAAATCAACATATTTGTGTAGCAACAGGTCGTGATTATGCAGATATCTCACCTTTGAAAGGTGTTCATTACGGTAGTGCTCGGCAAGATTTGAATGTATCAATTTCGGTAAAAGCAATCGTTTAAGTATAGTATCGGATGATGAGGTTTTTTAAAGGAAGGGACTAGTAGGATGGCTCCGTGCGGTACTAGACTGAAGAGGAGAAACCGACTTGTTCATTTAAATTGGGGTTGTTTCAAAAGGTCCTAAATAGACCTTATTGGAACAACCCTTTAATAATTAATGGAATTACAATGTTGATAAAATGACCTTTTTGATTTTAAAAAATAAAAATTAATTTCTTTTTGTTCGTAAAAGTCCTTAAAATAATTAACAAAAGATATTATAATGGTAATAGAGAGGAAGGGTGGTAAATTATGAGCAAGAATGATCAAGCTTATCGAGCAACAACAATGGGACCAAATGGAATGATTACAACCCCTCACTACTTAGCGTCCCAAGCGGGAATGAACGTCCTGCAAAATGGAGGAAACGCGATTGAAGCAGCAATTGCAACTGCATCAACTATTTCTGTCGTTTATCCGCATATGAATAGCATTGGCGGCGATAACTTTTGGTTGATATACAATGCGAAAACAAAGAAAGTAGAAGCTCTTAATAGTAGTGGTCGTTCAGGAGAAAATGCTTCAATCTCTTTTTACAAAGAAAAAGGATTTAATAAAATACCTTCTCGTGGTTATTTGTCCGCCAATACAGTGCCGGGTGCTGTTGCTGGATGGGATGAAGTCTATCGTTATGCTAAAGATCACCTCAGTTGTACATATTCTTGGGAAGACTTACTACAAGCGGCGATCCTTTATGCAAAAAATGGATTTGCAGTCACACCTAGTCAAGAGCACTGGACGAGAGTGAACATAAACGAAGAAGATAGTGAGTTTAGATACTTACATCGATTTGATGAGTTTAAAAGGACATTCCTCAAGCCGGATGGATCTTTATATAAAAAAGGGGAAGTACTGAAACAACCAGACTTGGCTAACACATTAGAACTGATCGCTTCTGAAGGAAGCAAAGCGTTTTACGAAGGAGAGATTGCAAGGAAGATAGTTGATGATCTCCAAGCAAATGGTGGTTTGTTAACTCTTAATGATTTTAAAAATCACCGTTCAAATTGGGTCGATCCCATTAGTGTCGATTATAAAGGATATACTGCGTATAATTTGCCTCCAAATACACAAGGGATGGCATCATTATCAATTTTGAATATATTAAATAACTTTGATTTTTCCACAATTGAAGAAGGTTCTAAAGAATATTATCATCTGTTAATTGAAGCTACGAAACTAGCATTCAAAGATCGAGATCAATGGTTAACAGATCCTGATTTTGTTGATATCCCTCTAGATGACTTGTTATCAAAATCACATGGGATGGAGCTTGCTCACCAAATCAATAGCAACTTCTCCAAAGTAATGGAAAAACAGTTAGACCCTAAAGGAGACACAGTTTGGTTTGGAGTGGTCGACAAAGAGGGAAATGCTGTTTCATTTATTCAAAGTATCTATCATGATTTTGGTTCTGGAATTATTCCAAAACAAACAGGTATACTTCTGCAAAATAGAGGAAGCTTTTTCTCATTAGATGAAAAAAATGTGAACTCATTAGAGCCTAACAAAAGAACATTCCACACTTTAAATCCAGCAATGCTACTAAAAGAGAACTCACCTTACCTTGTTTATGGAACGATGGGAGGCGAGGGGCAGCCACAAACTCAAGCAGCATTGGTCACTAGAATTATTGATTATCAATTTGATGTTCAAGCAGCGATTGAAGCACCGAGATGGTTATATGGTCGAACATGGGGAGCTAGTTCGAATAATTTAAAAGTCGAATCGAGAGTGCCAGATGAAATCATTCAAGCTCTTGAAAGTCTTGGGCATGATATAGAAGTAGTGGAGGAATTTACTGATGTTATGGGGCATGCAGGTGCGATCCTGATAGATGATAACAACGTAAAACGAGGTGGAGCAGACCCAAGGGGAGACGGGATGGCTCTTGGTTATTAAAGTCAATCTCAGGAATAGGATAGAACATTTTTGGTTTAAGGTGGGAGTCATTTGAAAAATCATATAAATCTTTTTATTGCATTTTTTCGATCGGGAATTTTAGGATTTGGTGGTGGCCCTTCTGCGATTCCGCTTGTACATAAAGAAGTGGTCACAACGTTTAAGTGGATGAACGATGATGAATTTAGTGATGTTTTAGCTTTAGGGAATATGTTACCTGGTCCAATTAACACGAAAATGGCTGGGTATATTGGTTATCGTGTTGCTGGAGTATTAGGAATGATTAATGCAGTGCTTTCTTCAATCGTGCCATCCATTTTGATGATGATCGTATTATTAACGACATTGACAGCTTTTAAAGATCAACCTTGGGTTGCTGGAATGACAAGGGGTGTGATCCCGATTGTTGTAGTGATGATGGCGGTTCTCACTTGGGACTTCTTTAAAAAGTCAAATCAGGGTCTCGGTTGGAAAATTAGCATTACTCTTCTATTGGTTAGTTTTTTATTAATCGAATTAGTACAAGTTCATCCAGGAATCGTTATTGCCCTTTTACTAGCTTATGCTTTGTTAAAGCCTAATAAGCAGAAAAAAGAAGAAATAGAAAAGCAGAAAGGGGCGAATTAAAATGATATATTGGGAATTGTTTCTAGCTTTTTTTATTCCGGGAATACTCGGTTATGGTGGTGGCCCAGCATCCATTCCGTTAGTTGAATATGAAGTAGTGGCGAAATATCAATGGATGACTGTTGAGGAATTTAGTGAGGTACTGGCATTAGGTAATGCGTTGCCAGGGCCAATCGCTACGAAAATGGCTGGGTATATCGGGTATGAGGTTGGTGGAGTGTTTGGAGCCATTGTTGGAGTCTTTGCAACGGTTGCTCCATCATTAGTATTAATGATTGCTCTTTTAGGGCTTTTGTATAAATTTAAAGATTCTCCAAAAGTTAAGAATATGACAGCACTTGTGCGTCCAACTATAGCCATTTTATTAGGCGTTTTAACATACCGCTTTTTAGAAAGTTCATACGTTGGAGCGGGAGTATGGCATACTCTCTTCTTAATAATTGCTGGATTCTTACTATTAGAGAAGTGGAAAATTCATCCTGCTTTTGTCATCGTTGGTGGCTTAGGATATGGAGCTATTTTTTTAAGTTTTTAATTTGGAAATTTTTAGGGAGAGGTTACTATGACCTCTCCTATTTTTAGTAGCAGGTTTTATTAACATAAAAAGGGTTTCTTTCGTACGGTCTTGAATGAATATATGGACAGTTACTTTAGTGAAAAGGAGTTAGGAAAATGAGTAAAACCATAAAATGGGGGATTTTAGGTACTGCAGGTATTGCGAGGAAGGCCATGATCCCAGCAATAGAAAGAGCGAATAATGCGGAAGTCATTGCTGTTGCTAGTAACAGCGATTTAAAAAAGGCAGAGGAATTTGGGACTTTGTTTGACATTCCTAAGCAGTATGGAAGCTATGATGAGTTATTAGATGATGAAGAAATTGAGGCTGTTTATATTCCTTTGCCAAACAACCTTCATGTAACGTGGGTTACGAAAGCGGCTGAGAAAGGGAAGCATATACTTTGTGAAAAGCCGGCAGCGATAACAGCTGAAGAGGTTAAGCGTATGGTTGAAGCTTGTGAGAAGAACAATGTATTATTCATGGAAGCGTTCATGTATCAATTTCACCCTCAACACCAGCGTGTGAAGGAATTGATTGAGGGTGGGGTTATTGGTGATGTTAATGTTATGCGATCATCATTTTCCTATTCGATGGATGTAGAAAGTGAAGCACAGAATATACGTTTAAACCCAGGATTAGGTGGCGGGAGTCTATACGATGTTGGTTGCTATTGTATACATGCCAGTCGGTTCATTCTAGATAAAGAGCCGAAGCAAGTGTTTGCTACTGGCGATATTCCAGATAACTTCGGTGTTGATCTTACAACAGTAGGTTTATTGTCTTTTGAAGATGGGATTACAGCTAGCTTTTCTTGCAGTTTTCAGCAACCTAATGAAAATCAATATACAGTGATTGGTACGAAGGGAAAAATAGAAGTACCGGCTGCTTTTAGACCTGATATACAAGAAGGGAATGGTCAAATATTGATTACAGATCAGAACGGTGAAACACGAGAAGAATGGGTAAAAGGTGATCAATATGCTCTTCAAATTGAACATTTCTCGGATTGTATTTGGTCAGGGAATAAACCAGTCTATAGCATTGAACAAACAATCGCTAATATGAAAGTTCTTGAGGAATGTCAAAAGTCGTTACAGCAAAATAGATTAATGATAGTGTAAGAGCCAGTAATAAAGATGTAGCGAATCCACACATTGCTTAGGGGTTATCCCAAATGGTCAAAAAACAGACCTTTGGGATAACCCCTCTTTCATTTTCAGTAGAACTAAAAGCACATCTAATATAACAAATAGAGTTACATAGAGAGTAATGAAAATATGTAATAAAACCTTCCGCATTAGACGTGAGAAGGAAAGAGATGTGGTAGGATACGAATAATTAATATAATTTCCAATTTTAACAAGTTGTATATTACTGTCAATTATTCATTAACGATGATTTGCATTTTGTATAATGCAACGAATTGGGAAAACGATTATTACGGACTTAGTATTCAGAATAATCAAAAAACAACTTGTGGTTTGTATGAAATACCTTTCCTAATAGGCGTCGTTACTAATCTTTATTTAGTTGAAGAAGGAGGTTCATCACATGAGTATAAGTCTGAAGAATCAATTACTTACGAAAATTGAACAAAATTTTCAAGAAGTTGATAACGGTCTTTCCAAGCAAGAGGCATTAGAAGAAGCCAGTCGTTGCCTATACTGCTATGATGCTCCCTGTATACAGGCTTGTCCAACTGGAATTGATATTCCATCATTTATTAAGAAAATTGCTTCAGGTAATTTAAAAGGGTCTGCCAAGACAATTATGATGGAAAATCCAGTTGGTGCAAGCTGTTCAAGGGTATGTCCGACAGAAGAATTATGTGAAGGCTCCTGCGTGTTAAATCATTCAACTAAACCAATTATGATTGGGAATTTGCAAAAATATGCAACAGATTGGGCGATGAAAAATGAACAAGTTTTATTTAAACCAGGACAAAAAAATGGCAAGAAGGTAGCCATTGTTGGTGGAGGCCCGGCTGGACTTTCTGCTGCACGGGAACTTGCTTTATTAGGATATACAGTAACGATTTTTGAAGCAGAAAAAGAAGCAGGTGGTTTAAATACGTATGGAATTGTTTCGTTTCGTTTGCCACAAGCAGTCTCTTATTGGGAAGTAGAACAAGTTAAGAGTCTTGATGTTGAGATCCGAACAAATACAAGAGTTGGAGTTGATGTTCAAGCTGTTGATCTAGTGAAAGATTATGACGCCGTAGTACTCGCTATTGGGATGGCAGCTGTTCCTTATGTAGGTATTGATGGAGAGGACGCAGAGGGGGTTCTTGATGCAATTGAATTTGTAAAAGAAACAAAGTCTGGCACATTTACAGAGAAATATATAGATAAAAAGGTAGCAGTCATTGGTGCTGGGAATACTGCAATTGATGCTGCTACGTGTTCGATACGTCTGGGTGCTCAAAATGTGTCAATTGTTTATCGCAGAACAGTAGAGGAAATGACTGCGTATCCATTTGAATTTGAGTTTGCAAAACAAGAAGGTATTGAGTTCAGGTGGTTAACATTACCGAAACGTGTGATTACTGATCAGGCTGGAAAGGTGGCAGGTCTTGAGTGCATCAAAATGAAGCTAGGTGAACCGAGTAATGATGGACGTAGGCAACCTATTCCGATTGAAGGGTCTGAATTTATTCTTGAGGTCGATGTTGTAATACGTGCTATCGGTCAATCACGCTATATTGATCTGATTGAGCAATTTGGCTTACAACATGATGACGGGGTAGTGAAAGTTAACGAAGAATCTTATCAAACGTCAAATGAAAAAGTGTATGCCTGTGGTGATGTGATTTTTGGGAAGGGACAAGGCGAAGCAATGGTTGTATCTGCTGCTCAGCAAGGAAAACTAGTAGCTTACCAAATTCACAAACAGAATACCAAAATAGCTAGCGAGATGGCGTAGACGAGAAATGGGAGGGGATAACATGGTTGATTTACGTACTACTTTCGCTGGGATTACTTCACCGAATCCTTTTTGGTTAGCTTCTGCACCACCAACCAATTCAGGGTATCAAGTACAAAGAGCATTTGAAGCGGGCTGGGGAGGTGCTGTTTGGAAAACGTTAGGTGAGCCTATATTGAATGTATCGTCTAGATTTGCTGCTGTAAGTTTTAATGGTCAAAGGGTTGCAGGTTTTAATAATATCGAATTAATTACCGATCGGCCTTTGGAGGTAAATTTAAAAGAGATTGAGGAAACGAAGAAACGATTTCCTGATCATACAATTATCGCTTCATTAATGGTCGAGCCGAAGCAGGAGAAGTGGCATGAGATTGTGAAGCGAGTCGAAGATGTTGGGGTAGACGGATTAGAATTAAATTTTGGTTGTCCACATGGGATGGCTGAACGAGGAATGGGGGCGGCATCAGGCCAAGTCCCAGAACTAGTTGAGCGTCAAACATACTGGGTAAAAGAAGTTGCCCAAACCCCTGTTATTGTTAAATTGACTCCCAATATAACTGACATTACGGTAACAGCTGAGTCAGCTGTGCAAGGTGGAGCGGATGCGGTCAGTATGATTAACACTATTAATAGTTTAGCTGGGGTCGATATAGAAACTTGGAATACGATCCCTCATGTTGCAGGAAAAGGAGCGCATGGAGGCTATTGTGGACCAGCGGTTAAGCCAATTGCCCTTAATATGGTAGCTGAATGCGCAAGAAATCCACTTGTTTCAGTTCCTATTTCAGGAATGGGCGGCGTGTCAGACTGGAGAAATGCTGTTGAGTTTATGTTAATGGGAGCTTCTAATGTTCAAGTTTGTACAGCTGCGATGCATCACGGTTTCCGTATTGTAGAAGACATGATAGATGGTCTCTCCAATTATCTAGAGGAAAAGGGCCTTTCTTCTGTTGGTGAACTAGTAGGTCAATCTGTAAAAAGGTACTCAGATTGGGGCGATCTAGATTTAAATCATAAAATTGTTGCCCGAATCAATCCAGATACCTGTATCAACTGCAACAAGTGTCATATAGCTTGTGAAGATACATCGCATCAATGTATTGATATGTTAAAAGATCCATCAGGTAATAAATATTTAAAAGTGAGAGAGGAAGATTGTGTCGGTTGTAACCTTTGTTCTATTGTTTGTCCAGTAGATGGAGCAATTGATATGGTTGAGCTAAAAACAGGGTTGCCATCAATGACTTGGAATGAACGTCAAACAATTATTAATGATACGAATACTGTCAAAGTATGATGGAGGGAAAAAGATGAGGAAAATAATTAAAAATGGAACGATTGTAACAGCAACTGACGAGTATCAAGCTGATTTACTAATTGAAGGAGAAACAATTGCAGCAATAGGCAAGAGCTTAAATAAAGATGGTGCAGAAATTATTGATGCTTCTGGCTTATACGTTTTTCCGGGCGGAATTGACCCTCATACCCATTTAGAAATGCCATTTGGTGGTACCGTATCAAAGGATGATTTTGCAACAGGAACAAAAGCAGCTGCTTTTGGTGGAACAACAACCGTTATTGATTTTTGTCTCACAAATAAAGGAGAGCCACTTCAAGCAGCTATTAACCGCTGGCACTTAAAATCGCAGGATAATGCAGTAATAGACTATAGTTTTCATTTAATGATTGGGGAAATTAATGACTCCTTATTAGAACAACTTCCTTCTGTAATAGAGGAAGAGGGAATTACATCGTTTAAAGTCTTTATGGCATACAAAAATGTTTTTCAAGCAGATGATGAGACGTTGTTTCGCACATTAATTGCGGCAAGAGATCTTGGTAGTCTCGTAATGGTGCATGCAGAAAACGGTGATGTCATTGAATATTTAACAAAACAAGCATTAGCGAATGGGCAGACAGATCCAATTTATCATGCTAAAACAAGGCCTTCTGAAATAGAGGGCGAAGCAACTGGACGTGCAGCACAATTGACTGGATTAGCCGGTTCACAGCTTTATGTTGTTCATGTTTCGTGTGCGGAAGCAGTTGAAAAGATTATAGAAGCGCGTCAAAAAGGAATTCAAGTGTATGGAGAAACGTGCCCCCAATACTTAGTTCTCGATGAAACCTATTTAGAAAAACCAGATTTTGAAGGAGCAAAGTATGTATGGTCACCGCCATTACGAGAGAAGGCTCACCAAGAAGTTCTTTGGAATGCGTTAAAAACAGGCCAGCTCCAAACTTTAGGATCAGATCAATGCTCATTTGACTTTAAAGGTCAAAAGGATCTTGGCAAAGGAGACTTTACAAAAATACCAAATGGAGGACCGATAATAGAAGACCGTGTAAGTTTGCTGTTTTCAGAAGGTGTAAAAAAAGGCAGGATTTCAATGCAACAATTTGTTGACCTCACCTCAACAAGAGCAGCAAAATTATTCGGCTTATTTCCAAAAAAAGGAACAATCGCTGTTGGAACAGATGCCGATTTAGTTTTATTTGATCCAAATGTCGAGCGTATGATCTCTGCTTCTACCCATCACATGGCCGTAGATTATAATCCATTTGAAGGAATGAAAGTGACGGGGGAACCAATCAGTGTCTTATCAAGAGGTGAATTTGTTATTCGTGAGAAATCGTTTGTTGGCGCAGAAGGCGCAGGGCAGTATGTTAAACGCCAAAAGTTTAGCTCCGTGAAAGAGACGCTTATGAACCAATCTCTGCAAGTGGAGGTGTAAGATGTGTCAGATTATCAGCAGTTCATAAATGAACGTGAAAAAATTGACCTTTTGTTCGAGAAAGGTTATAAAATCACAAATGTTATCGAGAATGTAGGTGGATCATTTGTGGATTTTTTAAGAATAAATGGGGACCAGGAGGAAGACTATATCCAGCTGCAAATTCAAACAGCCGATGCACGAAAGTATTTTGCGACCAAAATGCTTGAGAAGAAAAGGGCTTAAAGGGACTTTTTAGGTGTCCAAAAGGTTAAGTTTCCGCCTTATGGACACCTATTTTTATTTTTGTGTGAGAATAGAGCACATGATAATAATGTAAGATATTAAGTTTTTACATTAAAGCGTATGAATATCGTGTCTAAAATCTAGAACCAGTAAATAAAAATGTAGAAGAGGTTAGGAGGAGGTATTATGTCAAAATCAGAGTTAACGAGTAAGTATCAGAAGAAGGATGAAGCGTATGTTTGGCATGCCATGAAGCCATATAATCCAACTAATACACTAATTGCAAAAGAAGCAAAAGGAGTATGGGTAACAGATGAAGAAGGAAATCGCTTCTTGGATGCAATGTCTGGTCTTTGGTGTGTGAATGTTGGTTATGGAAGAAAAGAGTTAGCAGAAGCTGCCTATGAACAAATGAAGCAACTTGCTTATTTTCCTCTTACACATAGTCATGGCCCTGCTATTGAGTTGGCAGAGAAGTTAAATAAATTGCTTGGTGAAGATTACGTTATTTTTTATTCCAATAGTGGGTCAGAGGCGAATGAAGTTGCCTTTAAAATTGCCCGTCAATATCACCAGCAAAAAGGCGAATCAAACCGTTATAAAATCATTTCAAGATATCGTTCCTATCATGGAAACACGATGGGGGCAATGGCTGCTACTGGCCAAGCGCAAAGGAAGTATAAATATGAACCGATGACTACAGGTTTTCTTCACGTGGCACCTCCTGATACGTACCGATCTCCAGTGGATTCGACTAAGACAGGGAGAGAGCGAGAGGAAGTAAAAGCAATTGAACAAATGATGGTTTGGGAGCTAGCAGAAACAGTCGCTGCTGTTATTATGGAACCGATTATTACAGGAGGAGGTATCCTTCTCCCACCTGAAGATTACCTCAAGTCCGTACAGGAAGTCTGTCAGGAAAAAGGGGCCTTATTAATTGTCGATGAAGTCATCTGTGGCTTTGGGCGTACGGGGGAGCCATTTGGGTTTATGAACTATGGTGTAAAGCCAGATATTATTACGATGGCAAAAGGGATAACAAGTGCATATTTACCATTATCCGTTACAGCTGTTAAAAAAGAAGTCTACGATGCGTTTAAAGGGTCCGAAGAGTATGATTATTTTAGACATGTCAACACATTTGGAGGGAATCCTGCAGCATGTGCATTAGCGTTAAAGAATCTGGAAATTATGGAAAAAGAAGGGTTATATACGAGGGCAAAAGCCGTTGGAGCAGAAATGTTAGAAGAACTAATAAAACAGTTATTACCACACCCGAATGTTGGTGACGTTCGAGGCAAAGGATTGCTTATTGGAATTGAGCTAGTAAATGATAAAGAGACTAAAGAGCCGATTGATGTTCAACTTGTAAATAAAGTCATTGCTAGCTGTAAAGAGAAAGGTGTGATTATTGGGAAAAATGGTGCTACAGTTGCCGGATTTAATAATGTACTAACCATTGCTCCTCCTCTCATAATTAACGAAGAGGAAGTTAAGCTACTTGTTAAAACAATTGTAGAGTCAGTAAATCTTAATTTATAAATGGAGCATAGATATATTGGAATTAATTAATTGGCAGAAGCCCTGCTAGAACTATTACCTTAAAGTAGGGCTTTTTTTATTGTAGGATTTTTTTCGGTTGTTTGTAAGTGTAAACGCCTCTTTAAAATTAAGAGAATGTCAGATTATATACTGACAAAATTTCTAATTTTTTGAAGGATTAACAGAGAGAATGTCGAATATTGATGTAACATTAATGAATCCACTGTGAGTGGACGAAAAGGTGGGAGCCTTTACATGATTGCAGAAAAACTCCTGTTACATCTCTTAATCGTTTTGATGCCAATCTTGGTTGTTACTCTTTTTCTAAATGACAGAAAAGATAAACAGTCAAAATTCGTCTTAGTTATTTTATTTGGTGTAGCAGCTATTTTGTGTATCGTTTTCTCGTTTAAAGAACAAGGATTACATTGGGACTTACGTTATGTTTTATTAATGCTTGCTTTTTTATATGGGGGTCCTAAAGCAGGTTGGGCTATTTGTGGAGTGACGCTCTTAACAAGAACAATTATTGGTGGAGAGCATCTTTTTATTGGCCTTGGCGTCATTATTGTTTCTTCTCTTATGTTTCATTTATTCACCAATCGCTA
This sequence comes from Halalkalibacter sp. HAAS-P013, assembly GCF_056619925.1. Taxonomy (NCBI): domain Bacteria; kingdom Bacillati; phylum Bacillota; class Bacilli; order Caryophanales; family Bacillaceae; genus Halalkalibacter; species Halalkalibacter sp. HAAS-P013. The sequence goes on along the minus strand of NZ_JBWQTU010000011.1, from coordinate 85,421 downwards.
TCAACAAATTATACATAAGTGGGAAAGAGTCAGATTTTCTATTATGTTAATTTTTTGGCCTGCGCTTACTCAATTAACGCTATTGGCTGTTTATTTAAAGTTAAGTGGAGACTTAAATAGACAATTAGGTCACTTTATCTATTACATACTTGTCTTTATTGGTGCACTCGTTATTTCAGTCGGGTTTGCAACCTTACTTTTGGAACAATTAACAGAAAGAAAGCGGATACAAGAGGAGATGCAAAGAGCTGTAAAATTAAATGCTATTAGTGAGTTGGCTGCTTCTATCGCACATGAAGTTCGTAATCCGTTGACAGTAGTGAAAGGTTTTCTCCAATTAATGCAAAAAGATGAACAAGGAAAGAAAAAAGAATACTTTAATATTGCATTGCATGAAATGAATCGAGCAGAGCAAATTATTAGCGATTATTTAAATTTTGCAAAACCACAATTTAAGAATATTCAAGTGATTGAAGTGAATCAGATTTTACATGAGATTATTAGTTTTTTAACCCCTTATTCTCTTAAAGAGAATGTTGAGTTGAATATTGAAGGAACAAAGAACACATTAATTAGTAGTGATAAAAATCAATTTAAACAAGTATTAATTAATTTAATAAAAAACGCCATTGAAGCAACTCCTGAAAAAGGTCAAGTAACTGTAAAAGTCGAAGAAGACCAAACCGTTGTGAGAATTACTATTGCAGATAACGGAAAAGGAATGAGCCAAGAACAACTGACTAACATTGGGACTCTCTTTTATTCAACTAAAGAAGAGGGGACAGGGCTTGGGACCATGGTTTCATTTAGAATTATTGAGGAGATGGGCGGAACATTAAGATATGAAAGTCGTGTTAATGTTGGAACGAAGGTGACCATCGTAATGCCAATGAATCAAAGTACGAAGTCGTCCATAGAGGTCGCAGCGTTATCAACAACTAATGATTAGTTTGAGATTCAATTTGTTATGAAAAATAATTAGTACTTTCTTGCCGGGCTTAGTTATACAAGCTTGGTTTTTTTATTTTATTCTGATGAATCTTGCTTTTCTCAACCATATTTTAGCAACTTGTCTCATATAAATTTATGGACAGGATGTGGGGGAGAGAAACAATGAATATCTTTTTTAAGAGTGCGTTACTGTTAATTGTTGCAGCTTTTCTAGGTGAATGTATAGAGTTTCTTATTAATATGGTTTTGGCAAGGGAATTAGGGGAGGAAGGCCTTGGATTATACATGTCGATCTTGCCGACGGTGCTGTTTATTGTTGTTATAGCCAGTCTTGAACTTCCTATTTCTATTTCTAAGTTTGTTGCTGAGCAAAATGAAATTTTTCATCGTAGCATGTTGATGCATGCGTTAAAATTTGCGACAGTGTGCACGGTTGTGTTTTCATTACTAGCGGTATGGATACTACCGATTATTCCTGTGTTTGACCGATATCATCCGCTTGTTCCTTGGTTATTTCTCTGCCTGATTCCGATCATCGCGTTTTCCTCCGTAGCAAGAGGTTACTTCATGGGAGCACAAAAAATGGGGAAGATCGCATTTGCCAACTTCCTTAGGCGTGCAGGACAACTCATTTTATTAATTATCCTATTTATGCTTACTTCATTTGACTCGGAAGTAGCTTTGTTAGTTGCGTTATGTACGTTAATTGCTAGTGAGTTTCTAGTACTAAGCTTTTTGTTTATTGCCTTTCTTATTCAAATGAGGGTATTGAAACGAGAACCGAGGGCAAACCTCTCAGGCAGTAAAGTACGGAAAAGTTTGCTAGAAGTGTCAATACCGACAACTGGATTACGTATTTTCCATGCTGCTGCTTTTGCAGTGAAACCTTTTTTTATTAAAGAAACATTAGTAAGAGCAGGTATGGTTGATTCACTTGCGATGGTACAATATGGGAAGATGGCGGGGGTAGCTTTTACGATTGGCTTTTTTCCAGCATTTATTGCTCATTCCTTGTTGATTGTTTTGATACCAACTGTATCTGAGGCTTACTCAAGGGGAGATACGTCAAGGTTACGATCTCTGTTAAGAAAGGTAATGTTATTAACAGCAGTATATGGAATACCTGCTGTGGCAGTCTTTTATTTCTTTGCTGAACCGTTAACTAGTCTCTTCTTTGAGAATTCACCAGCAATCCGTTATTTACAATTATTGGTTCCATATTTTTTATTTCATTTCTTTGTTATTCCTATGCAAGCCTATTTAATTGGTCTTGGACTCGTGAAGGATGCTTTTGTTCATGCCCTCTACTCGACGGTATTTTCTTTTGTCATGATGTATGTTTTAGGCTCTAACCCAAGCTTTCAAATGGATGGAATTATTTTGGGGATGAATATGGGAGCGGTATTGCTAACATTCTTACATTATTTAACCATTTGCAAAAAAATTAATGTGGATTTGTTTTTGCAAACAAAATAAAGTTAAAACCAATGCTCAGAAAAAAATCTGAACATTGGTTTTTTTATGAGCTTTTCTTGTTTATGTAAAGGATAGAGTGAATATATCTTCTGCCTGTAGGCAAAATACGATGAGCAATATGGTTGAATATCCTTTCTTAAAACTATTAATAAAAAATAAAAAGTCATTGACATGCTTGTACATACAAGTTAGAATGAAAACGCAATCAGAACTTGTATATACAAATAGTGAAAAATAAATGTTTTGCTATGTAGAAGAAAAAGGGGGAGAAATAATGAGCAAGTATACTGACTCAGCCAAACAGTTGCTCGAACATGTGGGTGGAAGCGAAAACATTTCTGTTGTAACTCACTGTGCAACTCGAATGAGATTTGTTTTAAACGATCCAAAAAAGGCAGATTTAAAGAAGGTAGAAGAGATTCCTATTGTTAAAGGAACATTTACGCAAGCAGGGCAATTTCAAGTTATTGTTGGTAATGAAGTCGCTTCATTTTATAATGAATTCACTAAAATATCTGGTGTTGGTGATACGTCTAAAGAAGAGGCAAAAGAAGCAGCAAAACAAAATATGAATTTTCTGCAACGTTTAATTGGTCACCTTGCAGATATCTTCACGCCATTAATTCCGGCGCTTGTTGTTGGGGGTCTTATTTTAGGGTTTAGAAATGTTATTGGCGAAATTGAAATGATGAATGGAGGAACGCAAACATTAGTTGAAGTTTCCCAATTCTGGGCTGGTGTTCATGCATTCTTATGGTTGATTGGTGAAGCAATATTTCACTTCTTACCTGTTGGGATTACGTGGGCTATTTCAAGGAAAATGGGGACGACGCAGATTCTCGGTATTATTTTAGGTATTACTTTAGTGTCTCCACAACTTTTGAATGCTTACGGAGTAGCTGGTACAGAAGAAATTCCTTTTTGGGATTTTGGTTTTGCACAAGTTGAAATGATTGGGTACCAAGCTCAAGTTATTCCAGCAATTTTAGCCGGTTTTGTTCTTGCTTATTTAGAATTGGGCTTACGTAAAGTTATTCCAAGTGTTGTTTCCATGATTTTTGTTCCGTTTTTTGCATTAATTCCCGCAGTACTAGTGGCGCACGTTGTTTTAGGTCCAATTGGTTGGACAATTGGTTCTTGGGTTTCTAATGTGGTTTACACGGGATTAACATCTGCATTTGGATGGCTATTTGCCGCAATATTTGGCTTTGCTTATGCACCATTAGTGATTACAGGACTTCATCACATGACAAATGCTATCGACCTACAATTAATGAGTGAGTTTGGTGGTACAAACTTATGGCCGATGATCGCATTATCGAATATTGCGCAAGGTTCAGCTGTTGTAGCAATGATCATATTAAATAGAAGAGATGAAAAAGAAAAACAAGTTTCAGTTCCAGCTTCTATTTCATGTTATTTAGGTGTAACAGAGCCGGCAATTTTCGGGATTAATTTACGATATGGATTCCCATTCCTTGCTGCGATTATTGGATCGTCGATGGCAGCTGTTATATCAGTTGGTAGTGGAGTAATGGCTAATTCAATTGGTGTCGGAGGTATACCTGGCATTCTTTCAATCCAAGTACAACATATGCTTATGTTTGCTGTTGCGATGGTCGTAGCAATTGTTGTTCCAATCATATTAACTATGGTGTTTGCTAAGACAAAAATGGGTATTAACGCATATAAGCGTTTAGGTAAATAAGGTAATAAGAAAAAGGGAGGCAACCATCAGTGGTTGCTATCTCTTTTTTACACAGTATTACATTGAAGAAGTAGAGCATTCGAAATTTAGAATACAGAAGCGCACATCAATAAGACCGAATTGATGTGCTTTTGAGCTATACTTGTTTTTTTAGCTGAAAACAAGTAAACTGAACTTGTATATACAAGATTAGGATGTTGTTTGACATTAATTCTAAAAAAAACGAATGAGTTTTTATGAACGATGAATGAAGATACTAAGAAAAACATTAATTGATAGCGATCGTAAGGAAGGTGCAAAGTGATGAATGAATGGTGGAGAAAGTCGGCAGTGTACCAAATTTATCCCAAAAGCTTTAATGATACAACAGGGAACGGTGTTGGAGATTTACAAGGAATTATTGAAAAGTTAGATTATTTAAAGGAGCTAGGAGTTGACGTCCTTTGGTTAACACCGGTCTATGCCTCTCCTCAAAAGGATAATGGCTATGATATTTCGGACTATTATTCCATACATGAAGAATACGGTACGATGGAAGACTTTGATCAACTCCTTGCTGAAACACATCAACGTGGAATGAAGTTAATTATGGACCTAGTTGTCAATCATACATCAACAGAACATGACTGGTTTAAGCAATCACGGCAATCAAAAGATAATCCATACCGCAATTTTTACATATGGAAGGATCCTATCGATGGTGCGGAGCCTACAAATTGGCAATCAAAATTCGGGGGAAATGCTTGGGAGTTGGATGAGAAGACGGGCCAATACTATTTACATCTATTTGATGTTACCCAAGCAGATCTTAATTGGGAAAATGAAACATTACGTAAGCACGTTTATGACATGATGCATTTTTGGTTTGACAAAGGAATAGATGGCTTCCGTCTTGATGTCATCAATTTAATTTCTAAAGATCAAACATTCTCAAATGATGATGGAAGTGTAGACCCGGGCGATGGACGTAAATTTTATACCGATGGTCCAAGAGTTCATGAGTATCTACAAGAAATGAACAAAGAAGTTCTATCTAAATATGACAGTATGACAGTTGGAGAAATGTCATCAACATCGATCGAACATTGTATTAAGTATTCTAATCCTGCAAGCAATGAATTGAGTATGACCTTTAATTTCCATCATTTAAAAGTAGATTATCCGAATGGTGAGAAATGGGCAATTGCTGATTTTGACTTTATTGCCTTAAAGAAGATATTAACGAAATGGCAAGTTGAAATGAACAAAGGTGGAGGATGGAATGCTCTATTTTGGTGTAATCATGATCAGCCAAGAGTTGTTACCCGTTATGGAGATGATACAACCTTCCATAATGAATCAGCGAAAATGCTAGCAACAACGATCCATCTTATGCAAGGGACGCCATATATTTACCAAGGTGAGGAGATTGGAATGACCGACCCTGGTTTTGACTCCATTCAAGACTACCGTGATGTCGAAACATTAAACTATTACCGCATAATGAAAGAAAAAGGGCTAACTGAAGAGGAAATCATGGAGATAATTAAACGCAAGTCTCGTGACAACTCTAGAACTCCAGTGCAATGGAATGATGAAGAACATGCTGGTTTTACAAAGGGAACACCATGGATTCCAGTAGCAGCAAACTACAAAGAAATTAATGCTCGACGTGCTGTTGCAGATGAGTCGTCGATCTTTTATCATTACAAAAAACTAATTCAATTACGGAAACATTATGATATTTTGACAGTTGGTGACTATCGACTATTATTAGATGAAGATCCTCAACTGTTCGTGTATGAACGTGTACACGAAAATGAAAAAGTTCTAGTTGTTAATAACTTTTACGGGAAGGAAGGTACGTTTGAAGTATCTGAGGAGTGGATTGAATCAATCTCAAGTTGTGAGCTTCTTCTTTCAAATTATGAAGAGAAGCAACCACTTACACGTAGTCTCAAACTTCGACCGTATGAGTCGCTCGTTTATTACAAGAAGTAAACATGATACACTATACACAGGTGGTATAGATGACGATAAGTAAATTTCAAAAAATTTATGATGATTTAGCTGGGCGAATTCAAAATGGAGTATTAAAGGCTAATGAACTCCTTCCATCCGAAAATGAATTAGCTGAAAGCTACAAAGCATCACGAGAAACAATTCGAAAGGCATTAAAGTTGCTGTCTGAGCATGGTTATATTCAAAAGATGCAAGGGAAAGGCTCAGTTGTTTTAGATGTAACGAAAATTAACTTTCCGATCTCGGGACTTGTGAGCTTTCGAGAACTTGCTGATAAAATGGGGCAGCGTGCCCAAACAGATGTGGTGGGTTTAGAAGAACAAATGATGCCATCTGATATGCAGGAGCGCTTTCAAACGAAGGAAGCAGCTGCTGTTTGGAGTATCAAACGTGTTCGGGAGATTGATCGAGAACGAATCATCTTAGATAAAGATTATCTCCTCGCTTCTCTTGTTCCTGGACTGACAAAAGAGATATGTGAGCGATCGCTATACGCTTATATTGAAGAAGTTCTTGGGTTAACGATTAGTTTCGCTAAAAAAGAAATAATGGTTGAAAGGCCTACGGAAGAAGACAAGGAACTTCTTGATTTGAAAGGGTACGACACGATTGTTGTTGTTAAGAGCCATGTGTATCTTGATGATGCCACGATGTTTCAATATACGGAGTCACGACATCGCCCTGATAAGTTTCGGTTTGTTGATTTTGCCAGAAGGACACGATAGTAAGAGTAGAGCAGAGTCTTCGTTTGTTATTTTCATTTACGGCATAATGAGCGTAAGTGAGGGAGGGATTTGATGAGTGTTCATGACTTTTCGGTATTGAAGTCTAGTGGAGAAGAAGTAAGTCTTGAATCTTATGAGGGAAATGTCTTATTAATTGTTAATACAGCTACAAAATGTGGACTTGCTCCTCAGTTTAGAGGGTTAGAAAAGCTTCATCAAAAGTACGAAAAACAAGGATTAGCTGTGCTGGGATTTCCATCAAATCAGTTTCTAAATCAAGAACCTGTTTGTGATGAACAAATGGAAGAAGCTTGCGAGCTAAACTTTGGAGTAACGTTCCCTTTATTTGCAAAAATTAATGTCAAAGGCAATGCAGCTCATCCGCTCTATAAATTTTTAAAAAACAAAAAAAAGGGATTATTAAGCTCGGAAATTAAGTGGAACTTTACTAAATTCCTAGTTGATAAAAATGGTATCGTGTTAAAACGTTACGGTCCAACGGTTGTTCCGGAAAAAATTGAAGAAGATATACAAAGATTATTAGAGTAATTATAAAGCAGACATGTCGTTGTAATGGCATGTCTTTTTTTGAAATGTTCATCTTATGATCAATTGTTTCTCGAATAGTCAAATCTTTTTGCGGTAAGATGAATTGTGTAAAAATGCAATTCTCGCTTACAATATGAAGAGTGGACGGTAAATGAGGTGATCGGTATGTTACAAGAAGAAGCAAAAATATTTATCAAGACGTGTTATCAAGAGTTAGGTAAAGATGAACATGAATACAATGAAAGAATGTCATCTATCCTTAAAGAGATAGATGAATTTGGAACATATACCCACACCTACGAAGAGCTAGCTCATGGGGCGAGAATGGCATGGAGAAACAGCAATCGTTGTATTGGACGTTTGTTTTGGGAATCGATGCATGTACTAGATGAACGAAAACTTGAAACAGCAGAGGAAGTAGCGAATGCACTATTTTTTCATCTTCAATACGGGACTAATCAGGGAAAAGTGATTCCGACCATTACTGTATTTAAGCCGGGGCATGTTCGTATTTGGAATCACCAATTAATTCGTTATGCTGGATATGAAACGAAGGATGGTATCATGGGAGATCCTGATTCTGTAGCATTTACAAAATTATGCGAGGCTCTAGGATGGGAAGGCGGAAAAACTTCATTTGATATATTACCATTAGTGATTCAGGTTGGAGAAAGTCAACCAAAATTCTTTACTATTCCAAATGAATGCATCCTAAATGTCCAGATCAAGCATCCAACCATAGTAAATTTTTCAGATCTTCAATTACAGTGGTATGCTGTACCTTTTATATCGGATATGAAGCTTGAAGTTGGCGGAATTAAATATGAAGCAGCCCCTTTTAATGGATGGTATATGGGAACAGAGATCGGAGCAAGGGATTTGGCTGATCAAAAGCGTTATAATGTATTGCCAGAAGTTGCTGAACTGATGGGGCTAGAAACAACTCGAGACTCTACGTTATGGAAAGATCGTGCGCTTATCGAACTTAATGAAGCTGTTCTATATTCGTTTAAGCAAGCGGGAGTCAGTATAGTTGATCATCACACAGCTGCAAAACAATTTAAGCAGTTTGAAGATAGAGAAGCGGACAAATGTAGAAAGGTAACTGGAACTTGGTCGTGGCTTATCCCGCCAGTGTCTCCAGCTTCAACGCACATTTTTCATAAAGATTACCATGATGAAGTGGTTAAGCCGAATTATTTTTATCAAGACAAAAAGTATTATGGGGTGTCTCAAAAGTCTGTTTTTGACCTTTTGAGACACCCCCGAAGCAATGAGCTAAGTCGCTACATGTTTTAAAAGCCTTTTAGAGGAGTGGGATGCAAAATTTAGGGAAGTTGCGTTAAAATAGAGTTTATAAGTATAGGGAAAAGGACGGAAAATAATGAGCATGTTACAGGTTGAGGGGTTAACAAAAACATACGGTGACAAAACGTTATTTGATCACCTTTCATTTACGATTGGAGAAAAAGAGCGAATTGGATTAATTGGTGTAAATGGAACGGGAAAATCAACTCTATTAAAGATTATTGCTGGAGTTGAATCAGCTGATAAAGGTGAGCAAATGCATGCTAATGATTTTCAAATTGAATATTTGCCACAACAGCCCGTGTTACAGGATGATCTTACGGTTATGGAACAGATCTATTATGGCGATTCAAAAATCATGTCAACAATGCGTGCGTACGAACAAAGTTTGTTGTTATTTGAGAAGGATCCTGAAAGTCAACATTATCAGCAGCAATTTATGAAATGGCAGCAAACAATGGATGAACTTGATGCGTGGGAGGCAAATACGATCGCGAAAACAGTTCTTTCAAAGCTTGGCATTAAAGATTATCAAGCAAAGATCGGTCAGCTTTCAGGTGGACAAAAAAAACGTGTTGCGATTGCAAAGGCTCTTATTCAACCAGCGAATTTGTTACTTTTAGATGAACCAACCAACCACCTTGATCATGAAACGATTGAGTGGTTAGAAACGTTTCTATCGACTTACAAAGGTTCAATTATACTCATTACACATGATCGCTATTTTTTAAATCGAGTGACAAATCATATGTATGAACTTGATCAAGGGCGCTTATTTAAATATGTTGGAAATTATGAAACATTTCTAGAGAAGAAAGCTGAAAGAGAGCAACAGGAAGCACAAAAAGATCAGAAGAGAGCAAATATATTAAGGCGTGAGCTAGCATGGCTAAAGCGCGGTGCAAAGGCTAGAACAACTAAGCAAAAAGCCCGAATTCAGCGAGTGGAAGTGTTGCAAGAGGAGGAAGGTTTCTCCGGACGAGGAGACTTTGACTTTTCTATTGGCTCACAGAGACTAGGAAAGCAAGTTATTGAGCTTGAAGGTGTCTCAAAAACATACGATCAAAGAGTACTGATCGACTCACTTGATTATTTAATTGTTAAAGGAGAACGCCTAGGGATTGTAGGACCGAATGGAAGTGGAAAATCAACATTATTGAATATGATAGCTGGTCGCATTCTCCCAGATAAAGGAACAATTACTACTGGTGAAACGGTTAAAATAGGCTACTACACACAAGAGGGTGAAGAAATCGATGGATCTTTACGTGTCGTAGATTATATTAAAGAAGTGGCAGAGGTCGTCTATACTGTTGATGGATCAATTATTACGGCGGAACAAATGCTAGAACGTTTCCTATTTCCAAGATCTATGCAATATACGTATATCCGCCGTTTGTCTGGTGGGGAACGAAGACGTCTTTATTTATTAAGAGTTTTAATGAAAGAACCAAATGTATTGTTTTTGGATGAACCAACCAATGATTTAGATACGGAAACACTCTCGGTACTTGAAGATTATTTAGAACAATTTCCAGGTGTTGTCATCACTGTTTCTCACGACCGCTATTTTCTTGACCGTGTTGTAGATCACTTACTCGTATTTGAAGGAAATGGTGTTGTTTCACGTTTTCAAGGTCATTACACTGATTACTTAGCAGATAAGCAGAGCAAATTAGAAGAAGTAAGGCCTAGTGAAAAAGAAAAAAGTCGTAATCCAGATAGCTCTAAAAAAGAACCAAGAAAAAAGTTATCTTATAAAGACCAGCAAGAATGGAATCAAATTGAAGACAAAATTACAGGAATTGAAGAGAAGCTTGAAAATATAGAGAATGCAATTACTGAAGCAGGTAGTAATTATGGAGTAATTTCAGAAAAGGTGAAGGAAAAAGAATCGTTAGAAAAAGAGTTGGAAGAAACAATTGAGCGGTGGACAGAGTTATCTTTGTTAGTTGAAGAAATTGAAGATAACTTAAAAAAAGGATAAAAAAGAGTTCGGAACAAGGAAATGATTTACGAAAAAAGCAAATAATTAAAATAACGGGATGTCCCAAAAGGTCGAAAGCAACCTTTTGAGACATCCCCGTTTACTTTATAACAATTATAAAAGCCTCTTGTATAAGACTTGTAATTAATTACATTTTTTTGATGAAAAAGAAGATTATAGATTTTTAAAGTGGGGTTTATTTCAATGTTTAATAAAAAATTATTTAAGTGGTAACCTAAAAAATGGTTAGCGCTTTCTTTTTTTAAAGAAAATGATTGAAAATGATTGAACTTGGTTGAATTTGAGTGTATACTTTGTTTGTAGTTAAGGTTAGGTGATGGATTTTGCTCACAATTGAAAGACATGAAATAATACTTTCTTTATTAAAAGAAAGAGTTACAGTGAAAATGCAAGAATTGGTTGATGAGACGAATGCGTCAGAATCAACAATTAGAAGAGATTTAACCGATCTCGAAAAAGCAAATAAATTAAAGCGCATTCATGGCGGGGCAACACTTCTTCAAAAGAAATTAGAAGAGCCGACAGTTGAGGAGAAAACGATCAAAAACAGTCAAGAGAAGAAAAAGATTGCCGAGAGGGCCGTTTCTTTAATCGACGATGGAGACTGCATCTTCCTTGATGCGGGTACAAGTACAGTTGAAATGATTCCTTTTTTAGAAGGTAAGGAAGTAGTTGTTGTTACTAATGGATTATCTAATATTCCATTGTTAATTGATTTAAATATAGAAACACATGTTGTTGGTGGTTATGTGAAATCAGGGACGAGAGCTTTTATTGGGAGGAGTGCCATTCGAACCTTGGAGTCTTTTAGATTTGATAAAGCTTTTATTGGTGTGAACGGAGTAGCCATCCAAGATGGTTACACAACTCCTGACCCTGAAGAAGCGTTCATTAAAGAGAGTGCAATAAAACGATCGCGTCAAAGTTTTATTTTGGCAGATCATTCAAAATTTGGTGAAGTTTCATTTAGTAAATTTAGTAATGTTGAAGAGGCAATACTAGTAACTAGTACAAAAGTAGATGAAGAATACTTATGCAACTTACGAAAAAAGACAACGTTAGAGGTGGTTAGCCTATGATTTATACCGTTACTTTAAATCCTGCGCTTGATTATTTTGTTGAACTTGAACAAGTTAATCTAGGTGCAGTGAACCGTTCTAATTATGACTATAAAGCCCCGGGTGGGAAAGGGATTAATGTTTCAAGAGTATTAAAAAGACTTGGACATCAAAGTGAAGCACTTGGATTTATAGGTGGATTTACAGGTGCATATATAAAAGATGTCGTTGAAAAGGAAGACATAAAGACAAACTTTTTACAAGTTACTGGTGATACAAGGATTAACATAAAGATCAAAAGTGAACAGGAATCAGAAATTAACGGTGTATCACCTGAAATTACTAGTGAACATCTTGAACAATTGCAAACACAATTGTCGGTTTTAAATGAAGGCGATGCGCTTGTTCTAGCAGGAAGTGTACCGGCGATGATTCCTAGTGAAATTTACAAAGTGTTATGTAGAAGTGCAATTGAGAGAAACGCTGAGGTTTTTATTGATTCAAGTGGTGAAGCCATGACAAAAGTACTTGAAGCTCAGCCAACGTTCATTAAACCGAATCACCATGAGCTAGGAGAGTTGTTCTCGGTAACACTACATGAACCACAAGAAGCTATTCCTTATGTACGAGAACTTCTGGGAAAAGGAATCGAATATGTTCTGGTTTCGTTTGCAGGCGATGGAGCTGTCTTAGGAACAAAGGATCAGATTCTTTTCGCTAATACTCCTAAAGGGGAAGTCAAGAACTCTGTTGGAGCGGGGGATTCCGTTGTTGCTGGTTTCTTAGCGGCTAAAACAGAAAATATGTCACTAGAAGATTCCTTTAAATTTGCAGTTGCGACAGGGAGTGCGACCGCTTTTTCTAAAGGATTTGCAGAAAGGGAAAAAGTAGAGGCTTTAATGAGGGAAATTAACATCAATGAATTAGAATAGAAAGGGATGAGTAGGATGAGAATTTCAGATTTATTAAAAAGAGATACAATCGTTCTTAATATGAAAGCTAACGATAAAGCTTCAGCGATAGATGAATTAGTTAAAAAGCTAGACGACGCTGGAAGATTAAATAATGCAGCTGAATACAAAAAAGCAATACTTGCAAGGGAGGAACAAAGCACAACGGGTCTTGGCGATGGAATTGCAATCCCTCACGCAAAAAGTGAGGCTGTTAAAACCCCATCGATTGCTTTTGGCCGCTCAGATAGCGGATTAGATTATGAAGCACTGGATGGTCAACCTACTCACCTATTCTTTATGATTGCTGCATCAGCTGGAGCAAATGAAGAGCATTTAGCAACGTTATCGCGTTTGTCTACGTTTTTAATGGATGAGGCTTTCCGTAATGCTTTATTAGAAGCAAAGTCAGAGGCTGATGTTGTCGCTGCTATTGATAAAAAAGAACAAGAGCAATTAGATAAAGAAGAAGCAGAGAAAACACCGGCAAAAGATGGGTATGATCTGTTAGCCGTTACAGGCTGTCCAACAGGAATTGCTCATACGTTTATGGCGGCAGATGCACTAAAAGATGAAGCGAAAAAACAAGGATTAACTATTAAAGTTGAAACAAATGGTTCTGGTGGAGTGAAAGATCAATTAACTCCAGATGAAATCGAAAATGCTCAAGCTATTATCGTTGCAGCGAGCACAAAAGTGGAAATGGATCGCTTCTCTGGTAAAAAAGTTATTGAAGTGCCAGTCACAGATGGAATCCGCCGCACAAAAGAACTTGTTGATCAAGCTAAGTCTGGGAATGTTCCAGTGTATAAAGGGTCAGGCGGTTCTGGTGGAAACAACGAAAATCAAGAAAAAGGAAAAGCTGGTGGCGGATTTTATAAACACTTAATGAATGGTGTTTCGAATATGCTCCCGTTTGTTGTCGGTGGAGGTATTTTAATCGCGCTTTCCTTCTTAATTGACATTGACCTGAATAATGAGTTTGCACAAATGTTAATGGACATTGGTGGAGGAACGGCCTTTGCACTAATGATTCCGGTTCTAGCTGCCTTTATCGCGATGAGTATTGCTGATCGTCCTGGTTTTGCAGCTGGTATGGTTGGTGGTTTAATTGCTGTAAATGGAGATGCTGGTTTCTTAGGTGGGTTGATTGCTGGTTTCTTAGGTGGTTATATTGCTCTACTTGTAAAGAAATTACTAGCTGGCTTACCACAACAACTGAGCGGTATTACGACGATTTTGTTCTATCCGGTCTTTAATATTTTCTTAACAGGTATGATCATGTTACTTCTTGTTACACCACTTAGCGCGATCAACCGTGGGCTTGAAGGCTGGTTAGGCGGCATGGGAACAACAAATATGATTTTACTCGGAATCATTCTTGGTGGAATGATGGCGATTGACATGGGTGGTCCAATTAACAAAGCTGCCTTTACTTTTGGTATCGCGATGATTGATGCGGGTAACTTTGGACCTCACGCTGCTGTTATGGCAGGCGGGATGGTTCCACCACTTGGAATAGCTTTAGCAACAACATTCTTCAAGCGTAAGTTTACGAAGCAAGAGCAAGAAGCAGGTAAGACAAATTATATTTTAGGTGCATCCTTTATTACAGAAGGTGCCATTCCGTTTGCTGCAGCTGATCCGGGTCGAGTTATTCCAGCTTGTGTGGCTGGGGCAGCAGTAGCAGGTGGGCTTACAGCATTATTTGGAATTGGATTGCCTGCTCCGCATGGTGGAATATTTGTAATCGGACTTGTGTCTGGTGGTTGGTTTATGTATTTATTAGCTATTGTTCTTGGTGCTATTGTGACAGCATTAGTTTTAGGAACTTGGAAGAAGAAGACTGTATAAATAGGGTGATAAGGGCAGTGTCAAAAGGTCAAAAAACGGACCTTTTAACACTGCCTCTTTTTCTTTGTACTTCTTTGCTTCTTACTAGTTTACGTAAAATAAATTCAGTATAATAAAATAATATCATTTCATGAAAGTAGGTCTTTAGATGATCAACCCAAAACTAAAAGAGATTGAAAAGAGTTGGTTATTAGATGCAAGCATTGAAGTTATCCAAACAGGCTGAAAAATGGCCAGTCTTTGCTTATGAAATCGGATAAGACTAGAGAGGATCTTGATATCATCGTTTTTCCTAATAATCTTGGGGCAGCAATTCCAGCAAAGGCGGGTTATCCATCTATTACAGTTCCAGCAGGTTATACAGGAGAAGGAGAACCGGTAGGGATTACGTTCACAGGAAAAGCATTTACAGAGAATAAGTTAATCGAGGTTGCAGCTGCGTTTGAGAAGTTGGGAAATATAAGAAGAAACCCAACCTTTTAGAAGAATATGATATAATATAACAGACAATTTCAAGCAATATCCACTAGGGGTGTCGAGTGACTGAGAGAGGGTAATCCTCAACTCTTAGAACCTGATCTAGTTTAAACTAGCGTAGGGAAGTGGCTGTAATAATGTGAGATTATTTGTGCTCATTTTATATTGACACCTTTCCTTCTCTTGTGGATAAAAACAAAAGGAGGTTTTTTTATGTCTAGAGATCGTTTATTAACAATGATTGAAGTGGCAGTGATGACAGGTTTAGCGATTGTCTTAAGTAATGTAAAGTTTGGGGCACTTTGGGCAATGGGGGGGTCAATTTCGTTGATTATGGTTCCTATTTTTATTATTTCCTTTAGACGAGGTTGGAAAGTGGGTGTAGTAACAGGATTATTAGTCGGATTATTAAATCTGCTGTTTGGGGGATATGTTGTACACCCGATACAGTTAATACTAGATTATCCATTAGCGTACCTTGTATTAGGCTTAGCGAGCATATTCATGTTGAAAAAAGGCTTGGTTCCTAGCACGGCAGCTATTGTATCAGGGTTGTTATTTGCTACGACTCTGCGCTTTTTTAGTCACTTTACATCAGGTGTAGTGTGGTTTGGAGAATATGCTCCAGATGGAATGAATGCCAGCCTGTACTCTTTTTATTATAATATCTCATATTTAATACCGGAGATGTTACTAACGCTTGCCATATTAATTTTACTTTCAAAGAAGTATCCTCAGTTCTTCTTGGCAAAACGTCAAAGTAATGTTTCAGATGCAGCATAAAAGGATTAGGTAAAAAACGGCTTATGTGACGAGGGCACTGAAAAAAGGTAAAGCTGACCTTTCAGTGCCCTCCATGTGAGTCGTTTTTTGTTGGCGTAAAAAGGTTAAAATCTCTTCAATTTGTGTAAATTAAAAAAGATTACAAAATGGACGGGTGATAATAAGATGGTATATCTTTTACTCTTAATAGGCTTTGGGTTACTTATTAAAGGGGCGGATTATTTTATTGATGGTTCGTCTAATATTGCTGCATTGTTTCGTGTTCCACCTCTTATTGTAGGCTTAACAATTGTGGCGTTTGGTACAGGTGCCCCTGAAGCAACAGTTAGTATCATTGCTGCTTTAGAAGGGAATGCGGATGTCACAATCGGTAACATTGTTGGTAGTAATTTATTAAATATGTCATTAGTTGTTGGGATCACTGCATTTATTTTTCCTTTGTCTGTGGAAAGGCCAACAATAAAAAAGGAAATTCCATTTGCTTTTCTTGCTACGGTTGCATTACTCGTAGTTATGAGTGATAGAGTTCTCCAATTTACAAATGAAAATTTTATTACTCGAAGTGATGGAATTATCTTCTTGTTATTTTTTGCTATATTTTTGTATTATGTAATTGAAGCTGCCAGGAATAGCCGTGAAGAGAATATTGGAGAAAACAAAAACATTGACCAAACTGGAGGATGGGGTAAGAACATTCTTATTACATTTGGAGGTTTGGCTGCAATTGTATTAGGCGGATATTTGGTTGTAGAAAGTAGTACGGATATTGCTTTACGCTTTGGGATGAGTGAGACCTTAGTAGGACTAACAATAGTTGCTATAGGATCTTCTTTGCCAGAGCTAATTACATCAATAACTGCTGCAATGAAACAACAAAGTGAGATTGCCTTAGGGAATATTGTTGGAAGCTCAATCTTTAATGTGTTATTTGTCCTTGGGATCGCATCTATTATCTCTCCCTTGCCGGTGAATGATAAATTATTTTTTGATATATTTGTGCTACTTGTGTTAACGATTATCTTGTTTATCTTCTCTCGTACACATTATAAAGTGAAAAAATATGAGGGGATGGCTTTAACGATATTTTATATAATATATTTAATATATATTATTATGAGAAATTAAATAGATAAACAACAAAACCATTGGTAAGGTGGTTTTGTTGTTTTTTAAAGCTGTTTTTGTAAAGATTGTTGCTGTGAAGAAACGTTTTCCTCGTAGGGAAATGGAGCGGAAGTCACTCGACTCCTGCGGGATGCAGAGGGAGGGCACTGAAAAACTTCCGTTTTTCGTGCTAATGAGAATTTGAATTTAAAAAAACAGGCAATTTTCCTCCGTTATTGGGTGAGAAATTGCCTATTTCTTTTCTATTTATTACTCTTTCTCGTTTAAAAGCTTTAGTATTCTCTTGAGATTCACCGCAAATATCGTGGTAGCTGCTTGAATTTGCATAGCAAACAGACCCGAGGATGATGCAATTTTTAACCCGTGTCGATGTTTTAACTCGCTATTTTTTGCTTCTATTTTATAACGTGACTTCTGCATTTCTTTAAACTCTTCTGTTTGTTGAAAGGATTCTTGATCAGAATGTTCCTCTGATTTAATGGTCACATAATATGACTTTGTTTTTGCGCCTTTTTTATAACACCCTTCTTGAAATGGACAGATTTTGCATTTCTCAACATCAAATAGGTATCGAATTCGAGGATTAGTATCTTTCCCTTTTCGTTGATCATATTTTTTGTGAGTTGCCATATGTCCAGCTTTACAAACATACATACCGGCATCTTTATTGAATTCGAATTCATCATTTTTCCGTGTTCCGTCTGTAATGATAGGGTGGAGTTTGGAAACTAGGCTCATGTTATTTGTTTTCGCAAATTGAATGTTGTCTTTATCAGAGTAGGCTGTATCTCCAATGAGTGTATCTATTTCCATTCCTGCTTCTTGGCTTTTTTGAACTAGTTCCTGTAGATACTTTCCATCGCTTTTTTCTCCAGAAGTGACCACTGACGCTGTAATAATTCGTTCTTCGTTCGTCATGGCGAGATGTGTTTTGAAGCCAAAGAAAGAAGAGTTCTCTGTTTTATGTCCAAGTCGTGCATCTGGGTCGTTTGAATAATTGAGATGCTCTGTATAATCTTCTACTACTTCTTTTAACACATTTACTTTCTCTTTAATCGCTGGAATCTGAGCGATTTGCGGTTCTTTTTCCACAACAGAGATGACTTGGCGACAATACTCCAATTCATCCGCAACATCATTAGATGTTGTTTTAGCTGGAACTTCTCCTTCATGGACTCATTAATCTGATAGACAGCTTTTCGAACATTTTTTGATTTTTCTTGTGAAAATTCCTTTGGGATTTTTGATTATAACGAGCTTTTGTATGTGTGGCATCCACGATGATGCTTTTACTCTTTATAATCTCCTTTTCTAAGGCAATCTCGACTGATTTTCGAATGAGCATATCTAATAAAGCCTCGTCTTTAAGGCGAAGCCTTCTGAATTTAGTTAGCGAACTTGGATCAATAACCGATTCTTCAGGTGCCATATTGAGAAAATATTTAAATGACATATCGTATTTAGAACGTTCAACTAAATCAACATCCGATAAATCATAAATCACTTTTAGTAATAGATATTTGAACATACGAACAGGTGGAATTGCATTCCGACCATTATCAAGGCAATAATTTGATTTTAACTCGTTTAGTATGAATGAAAAATCAACAAGTTCATTGATCTGACGAGGCATATTATCTTTAGGGACAGCTAGTTCATAAATTCCCATATATGGACTGAGTGTTATTGTTTCTTCATTTGATATCATTAGATTCACCTACATCTATGTAATACCTAAATTATAAAATAAAATGACAGTGAAATGTTTGATGAAAATTAAACTTCAGACTGTAGACAAAAGGCCTTTGAGTTTCATTTCTCAAAGGCCTTTTTACGCTATTTCTCCTATTTCTTTTGATCGTTGAAGAGTAGGGAATTTCTATCTTTCCGCTCAACAAAGCGGACGGGATGGGAGGGCCGACTCCTGCAGGAGGGAAGGGCAGGTTGAAATCCACCGGCGCAGCCGGTTAGTTCAACGCCCGCCTGCGGAAAGCGTGCCCCCCATCCCGGGAGCGAGGTCAAAGCTCCTTTTCAAGTCCGAAATAAACGAACACTTTTTCAGTGGCCTCATGCAGAGGTAGGGGCGAGACCCCGCAGGCGCAGCCGAGGAGGCTCGGCACCTCCCCGCGGAAAGCGAGTGGCTGGAGCGCAATGGAACGAACATGAGGAGAACACGTATCCCATAAAAACAACTTTTAAGTATGCGAACGCCTTTTAAAATGAAAACCTTGGTTGAGGAAAAGCCATTCTTATTTCGGTTTCTCTTTTAACCAATGATATAATAAAAGGTACATACAAAGTAATTGGAGGAGAGGTAGTATGAAAATAGCTTCATATCAAATGGATATTGTCCCTGGCAACCCTGCTAAAAACCGGGACAAGATAAAAATGTGGGCAGAGCAGATTTGTAAGGAACAACAGCCTGATATCCTTGTCCTACCTGAAATGTGGACGACAGCTTATACGCTACCTACATTGGAAGTGACAATTAAACCAGATAAGGATGTAACGGAGTTATTCCTAGAGAAACTAGCTAGCAAGTTAAACGTAAATATTGTTGCTGGCTCTATTGCAGTTGAGGAGGATGGCGGTATTTACAATAGGTCGTATATACTCAATCGAAAAGGCAAAATTATTTATACATATGATAAGATCCATCTTGTTCCGATGTTAGATGAACATCTTTACCTAAAAGGAGGGAGAGGTTCAGTACAAGTATTTGAGCTAGAAGGGCGTAAGATGGGGATTATTATTTGTTATGACTTACGTTTTCCTGAGCTCGTACGTTCACTAGCGCTACAAGGGGCGGAAGTGGTATTTGTCGTTGCGGAGTGGCCTATGGCAAGAGCTAATCATTGGGAAATTCTCCAACAAGCAAGAGCGATTGAAAATCAGTTGTTTGTTGTGAGTTGTAATCGAGTGGGTACATATGATGAGGTTGAATTCGCAGGAAGTTCAATGGTTATTAATCCTTGGGGGGATATTGTTCATAAAGCTTCTTCAACAGGTGAAGAGACAATAAGCGTTAGTTTGAAATTGGACGAAGTTAGTCGTATTCGCAAAGATGTACCTGTATTTTCGAGCAGAGTTCCAAAGCTATACGTGGAAGCTGATGATAAATAACGTTTAATTAAGGGAGTCATTGAATGGGGTGTTACTAAAACGGAATATTCCCGTGATCATGAAAAAAATAAGAGGAGAAGGAATCAAAGTGCCCTTCTCCTCTCTTTAGAGAAAAAATCTACATTGCTGATTGCTTCAGTGTCCTCTTTGGTCACACTGATATTTTTTGTAGTTTATCAATAAATTTTAGCGAACGGCCTGTCCCAATTGCTACCGACTCAAGTGGATTCGGGGCTACGTGAACGGGAACAGAAATCTCACCGGCGAGCCATTCTTGTAAACCGTTTAATAGGGCACCTCCACCTGTAAGCATAACTCCTTGATCAACAATATCTCCACTTAATTCAGGAGGACAATCCTCGAGAGTTGCTTTTACAGATTCAAGCAATTGCAAGAGTAACTCATTAAGGGCTTGCTGAATTTCCGTAGAGTTTAGAGTGACTGTTTTAGGTAATCCGTGAACAAGGTCGCGTCCACGTACTTCCATTGTCATTTCTTCATGAGCAATAGGAGCATAGCCAATTTCCATCTTAATTTGCTCAGCTGTTCGCTCACCAATTAAGATATTATACTTCTTACGTACATGCTGAATAATCGCTTCATCAAATTTATCTCCGCCAATTCGTGCTGAGTGACATGTAACAACTCCACCAAATGAAATAATAGCTACTTCTGTCGTTCCTCCTCCAATATCAACAGCAACGTTTGCAATAGGCTCATCAACTGGAAGGCCAGAACCGATCGCGGCAGCTAATGGCTCTTCAATAAGATGGACATTTTTTGCTCCAAAACTTCGAACTGCATCCAGGATGGCACGACGTTCAACCGATGTCGAACCTGATGGCGCACAAACGACCACATTCGGTTTACGAAGAGAAAGTCCTCCTAGCTCTTTGCTCATCTTCTTCATGATTGCTTTTAGCATGCTTGCTGTCATATCAAAATCTGCAATGACACCATCCTTCAATGGTCTAATGGCGACAATATTTGCAGGTGTTTTACCTACCATATTTTTTGCTTCTGTTCCAACAGCTAGAACTTCATTTGTATCAAGATTAAGGGCAACGACTGATGGTTCATTTAAGATAATGCCTTTATCTTTGCTGTATACAAGGATGTTAGCAGTACCTAAGTCAATTCCTATTTCAATATTTGAAAACATCATTTCACCAACTTTATCAGATCTTTTCTAGGTAAGTCTTGATTTTATCAGGTAAGAGGAATCGAGAATAGTGTCGAATCGCTCATCTTCTATGTAATAATATGAGAGTTTACGGCAACAATAAGGGATTTAACCCGAAAATTAGGGAACCATTTCCACTTATTTATTTATAGGGTCTTTATTCCTAGGTTAAAAGATGGTGATGGTGTCTGACCTAGATGATTTTTGTAGAGATAAAAGAGGATATATTAAGTATTTGTCAGACACGTGATATAACTAATGTTACTTAGACTGTGATTCATGTAAAAGGTTTGCTAATACATGTGCCTTGTATCGTTCAATTTTCCTACCTTCTATATAGCGTATTCCCTTTTCTTTTAACTTCTTCACATACCAACCTTTACTTCCGATATACATGTACATCCATCCTTTCAAAAAAATAAAAATAAAAACGAGCAAGCCTGTGGCTTCCTCGTTTTTGTTGTTTAATTCATCCTATGCATTGAACTTGTATGACATTCCGCCTTTTACTTTTGCTTGATGGAAATAACGTCTTTTTCGTTCAAGGATACTAGTTCTTCTTTATTAATTTCTACATATTCGCCTTCAGCTAAGTTTGTGAAGACGATTGGTGTAATCGTAGATGTTGCGTTTTCTTTAATGAAATCAAGATCAAAGCGAAGGAGTTCTTGTCCTTGCTCGATAGAATCATCTTGCTTAATTAGTGCCTCGAAACCTTCCCCTTTTAGGTTCACTGTATCAAGCCCGACATGGATTAGGATTTCTTTTCCTTCATCAGACAAAATACCGATAGCATGCTTAGTAGGGAAGAGGTTAACGATTTTCCCGTTTACAGGTGATTTAACAACACCTTCTGTTGGCTCAATTGCAAAGCCGTCACCCATCATCTTACCAGAGAAAACTTGGTCTGGTACTTCTGTAATAGGAAGTACTTTTCCTGCTAACGGCGATACGAATGATACGTCACCAGCTACCGCTTCATTTGCTGGTGCTGTTTCTTCTACTGGAGCAGGTGTGCGTCCGCTAATAATATCTTGCATTTGCGATTTAATTTGGTCAGAACGTGGACCAAAGATTGCTTGAATGTTGTTACCCATTGTCATAACACCAGAAGCACCTAGCTTCTTCAACGTGTCTTTTTCAACTTTATCAACATCGTTTACGCTAACACGAAGGCGAGTAATACAAGCATCCAAATTAGTTAAGTTTTCTTTTCCACCTAGAGCTTTTAGCACATTATATGGTAGTTCAGACGTATTACCAGATGAAGGTGTATCATCTTCATCCACTTCTTCACGACCCGGAGTCATTAAATTAAACTTCTTAATTGCAAAACGGAAACCGAAGTAGTAAATGACTGCGAAAATCAAACCAATTGGAATAACGAGCCACCAATCAGTACGGTTTGGCAGTACCCCAAAGAGTAGGAAGTCGATAACCCCACCTGAGAAAGTCATACCGATCTTAACATCAAGCATTTGCATAATCATGAAAGAGAAACCGGCAAATACGGCATGAATCGCAAATAATACTGGAGCAACAAATAAGAAACTAAATTCAATTGGCTCTGTGATACCAGTTAAAAATGAAGTTAATGCAGCAGAACCCATGATACCTGCAACAATTTTCTTTTGTTCCGGACGAGCACAATGATAAATAGCTAATGCAGCAGCCGGCAGTCCAAACATCATGAACGGGAACTTACCAGTCATAAATGTACCAGCTGTTAATTCTGCACCATCACGTAGTTGTGCGAAGAAAATACGTTGGTCACCACGTACAATATCTCCAGCTGCATTCGTGTATTGTCCAAATTCAAACCAGAATGGAGAGTAGAAAATGTGATGCAAACCAAATGGAATTAACGCACGTTCAATTACCCCGAAAATAAAGGCTGATATCGTTTGATTCGTTTCAACCATTAAGTAAGATAGGTTATTTAATCCCAATTGAATAGTCGGCCATACAAAGTATAGAGCAATACCGATCAACAAACCGAAGAACGCTGTTGCGATAGGTACAAAACGTTTTCCGGCAAAGAAACCTAAATAAGATGGTAGTTCAATATTGAAATATTTTTTATACGTATAGGCGGCAAGCAAACCAGCTATGATTCCGCCAAAGACCCCAGTTTGTAGCGTTGGAATCCCTAAAACATTAGAAATCCCTGGATCATTAGCAATCATTTCTGGTGACCACTCACCATAGCCTCCAATTACACTCATTGTAACGTTAATGATTAAGTAACCGATTAAAGCAGCTAGACCGGCTACACCATCTCCGTTTGAGAGACCGACTGCAACCCCAACTGCAAATAAAAGAGCGAGGTTAGCAAAAACAATGTCACCTGCATTTTCCATTACACTAGCAAGCATGACTACCCAGCCTGTTTCCAGAGCAGGAATTCGTGCTATTAAATCTGGATTTTGTAATGCATTACCAAACGCAAGCAGAATACCGGCTGCTGGTAATAATGCAACTGGTAACATAAGTGCTTTACCGACACGTTGCAAAACGCCAAACGAATTTTTAAACATAATGATTCCTCCTTGTATGGTTAGTTTGAAAAAGTATTTTGAAATTTATGCAATAAAAAAGACATGAGTGGCAAAGGGATTGCACGAGTATCGTGAGATATTCGTGCAATCGCTTCCCTTCCACTCATGCCTGCATAACCAGTAACACGTATAAAGAAAATATGATAGCATTTATTAAGTATTATTCCTTAGAAAGTCGTTGAAGGTGTAATGTTAAATACACGGCTTCTGCTTCTGGAATCGTTTTCTTTAAAGTCTGTTGCATAATTTTCATCAATTTCCAAGACAAATTGTAGCACACCGGATATTCCGCTTGCAACACATTTTTTAACGAATCTTGGTTATCAAAATATTGTCCTTTATTTATCCGCTCAATCGCATGGTGAAGATGCCTTACGAGTCTTAAATAATTTACATCTTTGCGATCGATCTTTAATTTTAACGCTTCTTCAGTTACGGAGACTAATTCACTTATTAGTTGAGTGTGACGATTTACTTCTTTGAGAGAACGTCTTGTTAGTGCACTATGAATGTGCAGGGCAACGAATCCTATTTCTCCAGGAGGGATATCAAGGTCTAATTGACTGCTCAAATAATCAACCAGTTCCGTAGCTACGGAAAATTCTTTTGGATAAGCTAGTTCGGTTTCCGGGAGAAAAGGGTTCTTTACATCTAAGCCTTGTTTAACCCTTTTGGTTGCATAAAAAAGGTGATCTGTTAATGCAATGTGGATGTGCTCATGTAAATTAACTGCAAATCTTTCTTCGACGATTTCAATAATATCATTCATAAGTCCAATGAAGTTTTCATCAACATAATCAAGCAGTTGTTTATATTGCTCTTGTTCTTTTTCTTCTTTTAATACAAAGAACTTTTCAGCTTGCTCATCAGCAACAAGGTCACCTGTTTTTTTTCCGAAGCCGAGCCCTTTTCCAATAAGAATGACCTCTGCATAGCTAGGGTGTTTTGCAACTAAAACATTATTATTTAGTACTTTCTTTACGGTTAACACGCTTTTCCTCCTTTCATCAAAATAGGAATTTTGTCGAATTGTGTACTCTTTTCCATATCAATCATATCGAGAAAAAAAAAGAACGTCAATGGAAATGATCCCTAACATTATGAATTTTTCTTTTTGTTTTTAGCGAATTTCACTTTATTGAGGTTCTCGTTATAAAACGGTCGATTTTTCTCGAGGGATGGACTAGTATTAAAGGTGATTAACGTAAGGAGCTGTTTAACCGTGAAGCGTCATTTAACATATGAAGATATGCAGAAAATAGTTGGGCAAATTAATCAACGAAATTATGACTACGATGAACCTTTTTTGAATGTTGTAGATGAAATATTAGATGAGTGCGAAGGGAAACATGTCCAAACCGTATTAAATGAATCATTTGAAAAGTTATTATCTCAAGTTAATACGGAAATAGAGCAAGTTGAGAAAGAAATGGAACTGAGATCTCTATGTCGGGTTGGGTGTGCTCATTGTTGTTATTTTCCAATTATAGTTACTCGCTTAGAAGTGAAGTTAATGCTATTTTATATAAATCAGTTGCCAAATGACAGGAAACAGGCGATAAAAAATCAAGTAGAAGGGTATTTGCAACAACACGCAGATACTCTAGCTGATGTTCAGCAACTTAATTTTGAAAAAGATCAAAGTTTCAAGAGGAAATATAAAGAGTTTCATCTGCCTTGTATATTCTTGAATCAAGAAACGAATAAATGTATGGCGTATGAAGTGCGCCCTATTCCTTGTAGAACATATGTCAACTATGTAGATGCAGACGTTTGTGCAAACGAACTTTTACCAAAAGAACCGATAAGTTTTGAATTTTTGCATCGGTTTTATGTTGAAGGAATGGATGAGGTTATTCAAGAAATTCTTGAAGTAGTAGAAGATAAGGAGTTAGGAATTTCTTATCCTGGTGATGCGGCAGATGTTAATTATTTACCAATACTGCTGAAAGAGGAGCTAAAATCAACAATTGTTAACTGGGATTGAAAATAATTTTTGGTTGTTTCAATAATTTTCTAACTATTTTTCGTTTAGTAAAAACGTCACTCGTGGTATGATTAAAATATAATTCGGCAATTCTATTCTTTATTTTGAAGATAGTGCATAGGTTAGAATTAATTATAACCTGTTGCTGTTGTTTTTTATTATTACTGTCATTTAGATAGAAAGTAGACTGGGAGGGATTACAGGTGGAAGAGAGAGAAATTCATGCGTATTTTGAAGAACGAGTTATACAGGCTAAAACACAGTTTGAACGTACTGTCGATTGTAAGCATACCGAATTTGATGATCTGTATCCATACATGACGGAGCAACCGCAGTTTTTTTGGTACAAACGTTATGTTGCTTGGCAGGAATTACTAACAGTAGTTAAAATAGCAGAAGATATGAATGTTGAATGGAAGAGTCTTTTCTTAGATAAACAATCTTCTTTTATTGAAGGCAGAGTACTAGATGCGAAAGTTCTTGATGATTGGTATGAAGAATCTGAGAAGCCGGAAAAAGAATCGTCGAAAAATGAATAGGAATCTTCCCCCTAAGAGCTAGATACTTAGGGGATTTTTTTTGAAAGGAAGTATATGATGAAGTGGTTTCAGATCTTATTGCTTTTAACGGTTATAAGCTTAAAGGCGTGTGGCATTGAGAGTCCAAATGATGAATTAATTGAAAAAATAGAAGAAGAAAAGAGCGTTATAGAGAAAGAAGTAGTTGAAGAGGAGTTAGAGACAGAGGAGAGTTTGAAAGAGCTCGACTTGAGTCTATACGAAGCGCGTGAACCTCTGCACTGGGGGGAGAATGTTGAAGGTGTAAAAACGCGTATAGATACAGATGAGGATGTAATTGCTTTGACGTTTGATGCATGCGGGGGCCCATATGGGAATGGGTATGATGCATCATTGGTTGATTTTTTAAGGAAAGAAGAAATTCCTGCTACTTTATTTATTAATGAGCGTTGGATATTAGAACACGAGGAATTGTTTTTAGAGCTAGCTCATGATCCGTTATTTCAAATTGAAAATCATGGAACGAACCATGTGCCGCTTTCAGTAACTGGTAATTCAGCCTGGGGAATTAAGGGGACTGACAGCCCAGAGGAAGTGAGAGAAGAAGTATTAGGAAACCAAGAGACGATCCTTCATTTAACAGGACAAGCGCCAACTTTGTTTCGTTCGGGTACGGCATTTTATGACGAAGTAGCCGTTGAAATTGTAAATGATTTAGGGTTGCAAGTTGTTAATTTTGATATTTTAGGTGACGCAGGAGCGACATTCTCTGCTCGTGAGGTCCACCAGGCGATCATGAAGGCTACTGGGGGATCGATTGTGCTTCTCCATATGAACCAACCTGACAGTGGGACTGCAAAGGGAGTCCAATTAGCTGTTTTGGACCTGCGTGAACAAGGGTATGAGTTTGTTACATTAGCTAATGCAAGCTTGAAATAGTGGTAAAGGAACGGGGCTATCCCAAAAGGTCAAAATCAGACCTTTTTGGGATAGCCCTTTTAGTTTAAGGTAATATGCAAATCTCGGTGCTGATAAATACCGTCAAGTTTATCTCCAATATCCTCCTCGATCTCTTGATTAGTCGGAAGCGAGTCATAGCTTTCTATAATCGTAAACGTTTCAAGGCATAAGAGATGGAATGGGTATTTTTCACCACGGTCTTCAATAATGGCGTATAGCTTATTTTTTTTTGTACTGATAAGGTCCCCAGGCTCGTTAACTGAACGTTTGCGGTTAATCGTCACATTCACGCTAGGTTACACCTCTTTTTTAGCACCATTATTGGAGGATTCTTATAAAATTATTCATAAAAAAGGAATTTATTTCTTTTTGTTGTTTGCACGGTTTGTCCCATTATCAATCATTTCACTTGCAACATCTTCATTCAATAAGTTTTCTTTAGGGGTCTGATTGTTTGTTAATGCCTTTCCCTTTTGTCTGTTTCGCTTATCCATTTGCACAGCCTCCTTGTCATTGTCTAAAATTGGTTTCACTGTTACTATTTCTTTAGATCAAAATTCTATTCAAAGAGTAGGTGTCACATTGGCAAAAAAGAAGTTTTATGTTGTTTGGAAAGGAAGAAAAACAGGAATCTTTACATCTTGGGGTGAATGTGAAGCTCAAGTAAAAGGATTTACAGGGGCTAGGTTTAAATCGTTTCCGACTAAAGAAGAAGCCGAAGCTGCTCTATCTGGGAAAACAACATCAAAGAGCCAAAGCCGTTCAAGTGCTAAAGCAGTTAAGGAGATTAATGAGGAAGTTGAATGGGACAGCATTTCTGTTGATGTGGGCTGTCGAGGCAATCCAGGTATTGTCGAATACAAAGGTGTTGATACGAAATCGGGGGAAATTTTATTTGCACACGATGAAATCCATATTGGCACGAACAATATGGGAGAATTTTTAGCGATCGTACACGGCTTAGCTTATTTAAAAGAACAAGGGAGTTCTAAGACTATTTATTCTGATTCGATGACAGCCATTAAATGGGTAAAGCAGAAGAAGGCTAAGTCAACATTAGAACGGAATGAAAAGACCGCCTATATTTGGTCATTAATGGACCGTGCTGAGAAATGGCTGCAAACAAATAGCTATCCTAACAAAATTAAAAAATGGCATACGGAAAAGTGGGGAGAAATTAAAGCTGATTATGGGCGTAAATAAGGATTATTTACTGGAGTGGTCTAATAAATCTCGCTTTACATGTAACTTTATATTATATCATTTTAGGAGAACTTGTCTGTGACGGATCAATTATTGTTCAAACAACGAGAGTATTTTTATAAAGGCAAGACAAGAGAAGTATCATTTCGTCTGAAACAATTAAGCATATTAAAACAAGCGATCCAAGAGTATGAAGAGGATTTTCTTCATGCCTTGAACAAGGACTTAAATAAATCAAAAGAAGAGGCCTTTCTAACAGAACTTGGACCACTCTATCAAGAAATTACGTATATGAAGAAACACCTTCGTAAGTGGGTAAAGCCGAAAAAAGTAAAGACAGCTATGTCACATGTTGGTTCTAAGGGATACGTTTATTATGAGCCTCATGGAGTAGCGCTTATTATTGCACCTTGGAATTACCCACTACAGTTAGCGTTTGCACCTTTAATTGGTGCTATTGGTGGAGGGAATTGTTCGGTAATTAAGCCTTCAGAGTTAACACCTCATACCTCAAGACTACTTTCAAAATTAGTTAAAGCACATTTTTCGGAGGAATATATCGCGGTCGTAGAAGGTGATGCTAGCGTCAGTCAATCATTACTTTCAAAGCGCTTTGATTATATTTTCTTTACAGGGAGTGTTGGTGTAGGGAAAAAGGTAATGGAAGCAGCTTCAAGAAATTTAATACCTGTAACCTTAGAACTAGGTGGGAAAAGTCCAGTTATTATTGATAAGAGTGCCAAATTGAAATTAGCGGCTAAACGAATTGCTTGGGGGAAATTTATTAACGCGGGTCAAACATGTGTAGCGCCAGACTATGCACTTGTACACAAAGAAATTCAAGAAGAGTTTCTCTCTCATTTAAAAAATGAAATTGAGAATGTTTATATAAATAAGTACGAAGAGGGGACATATCCAAGGATCGTAAGTGAACGTCACTTTAAACGTTTGCTTACTTTTTTGAATAACGGAGACATAGTTACAGGTGGATTCAGTGAAGAGGAGCGTTTAACGATTTCACCAACACTACTTACCAATGTTAAGTGGAATGCCCCTATCATGCAGGAGGAGATTTTTGGACCGATCTTACCTGTTTTTTCATATGGAGACGATAGTGAAGCAATGGCGATCGTTCGTGACAAGCCCGAACCATTAGCTCTCTATATTTTTGCAGAAGAACAAGGAGTGCAGCATAAGTTCATTCATCAGCTCTCATATGGGGGTGGATGTGTAAATGATACGATTATGCACCTTGCTACTCCGCACTTACCTTTTGGAGGAAAAGGAGAAAGTGGAATGGGGGCATACCACGGTTATGAAAGCTTCTCTGCTTTTACAAATAAGAAAAGTGTTTTAAAGCAATCGACCCGTTTTGACTTGCCACTCAGGTATAAACAAGATAAAAAAACAATGAAGTTACTCAGAAACTTATTACGTTAAATAAACGTTTGTTTAAGATTTTTTCAACACCGATAGTCAAAATGAGAAAAGATTATGAGAGAAATAAAAATAATCAAACCCTATGGAACTACTTGTTCTATAGGGTTTTCTTTATATTCACATTGTTAATGATCATTCTTTCTTTAAAGTTATTATCGTTTACTGTTGACATAGTAAGAAAGGTTGGATAAAATAATAAACGTACTCAATTAATAATTATTATAAACAAGGAGTTGTTATAAATGACAGACAAAAGAATGGTGGCTAAACAAGCACCTCTATTTGAAATGGATGCAGTAATGCCTAATAAAGAATTTTCAAAAGTAAGTTTAGAAGAAAATATGAAAAATGATAAATGGACGGTACTTTTCTTTTACCCAATGGATTTCACGTTTGTATGTCCAACTGAAATCACATCATTAAGTGATCGTTTTGATGAATTTGAAGACTTAGATGCAGAAGTAATTGGAGTATCAACGGACACAGTTCATACGCATAAAGCATGGATGAACACAGCAAGAGATGAAAATGGGCTTGGGGAGTTAGCTTATCCATTAGCGGCTGATACAAACCATGTTGTATCTCGTGAGTATGGTGTACTAGTAGAAGAAGAAGGAGTCGCTCTTCGTGGTTTATTCATCATTAGCCCAGAAGGTGAGTTGATGTACTCGGTTGTTAACCATAACAATATTGGTCGTGATGTAGATGAGACATTAAGAGTGCTACAAGCCTTGCAAACGGGTGGTCTTTGCCCAGCTAACTGGAAGCCTGGACAAGAAACACTGTAGATCTTATACATAAAGGTGTTTTTTACCTTTATGTATAAGATCTAAGCGATGAGTGGAACCGCCGTAATGTTTTAAGTCTTTTAGGAATGGTTTTCTTCTAAAAGGCGCACGGCGAGAGGAGCCATCGCAACATGTTCGCACTCTCTACGCTATAAGAGAGTCTCTTATGGATATAAAGAAAATAGGTTTTCATATTAATAGGTTTGGATTTATAGATTATAGAAGAATTGGAGTGGAATTTATGAAACTACGTGAAGAAATGCCAGAATTAACAGGTGCTACAGCATGGTTAAATGGAGAGGTGACAAAGGACGAATTGCTTGAGAGCGGGAAAGCAACACTTTTTCATTTTTGGTCTGTAAGTTGTGGTTTGTGTAAAGAAGCTATGCCGGAAATTAACGAATTTCGTGATGAATATGAGGATGAGCTTAATGTCATAGCAGTACATATGCCTCGTTCTGAAAAGGATTTGGATATGTCTGTAATTGAAGCAATGGCGCAAGGACATGATATCATTCAACCTACATTTGTTGACAGTGAGCATAAGCTAACGGATGCTTTTGAAAACAAATACGTACCTGCTTATTATGTATTTGATGCTGAAGGAAAACTTAGACATTTCCAAGCTGGTGGTAGTGGAATGGATATGTTACGTAAACGCGTCAATCGCGTCCTAGGTCAAGAGGTAAAATAATTACTATAATAAAAACCAGGATATAGGGGAGGAAATAGATGAGAGGGTGTCAAAGGTCAAAAAAGGACCTTTTTGGACACCACTCTTAGCTACCCTCCAAAGAAAAAGTCAATAACGTTAGATGCAGTTGACGTTTGGCTGTTATAAAATTCAGAGTATCCACAATTTGTACAATATACGACTCGAAACTTATTATGTTGAATATCAAACACTTTTTTGAGAGTCCTGTTCCTGATTAAAAGATGTAGCGACTTTGTCGATTGCTTTGGGTTTTCAAAAGATCTAAAACACCCCTATTTAACACCTTTAAAGCTTCAAACCAGTACGACTTTTAAATCGTCTTAACAAAATGTGACTCTCTACTCTCGAAATCCCCTTAAGTGCATAGAGTTCTTCATTGATAAAGTGCTCAAGTTGATCAAAATCTTCTACGAGAACGTGCATATGTAATGTGCTTGGGCCTGTCATTTGGTAGCAGCTAGCTACTTTTGGGTTTTCTGCTAAAGTTTCTGCGACAGAAACAAGCGATGTAGGTTCACAGTCGACTTCAAAAAAGGCAGAGACTTTCTTTCCAACTTTATCAGAATTGATTACAACGCTAAACTTTTCAATCACTTCTTCCTCAATTAATTGATTTATTCGTTCGCGGATGGCTACGCGTGATAGTCCGAGTTCTTTAGCGATGTCTACATAAGACATACGGCCATTCACTGTTAAAAGTTCTAAAATTCGTTTATCAGTCGTGTCTAATTTCATATCTTCAACACCTTTATCAATTGATCTTACTTCTATTATAGTTCAAAACAACTGGTTGAAAAAACATTATAGTGAATAATAGAACATGAAATTTTAATAATTTTCTGATAGACTATTATTACGGGAGTCGAAATATTGAAGGAGGATGGATAGATGAGATATCCAGAGGTGTGGGATTTGGATTCAATTTTTAAAGGTGGGAGCAAGTCTGAAGAGTTCATAAAATTTGTAAGAGAAACGGATCAATTGCTAGCGGATTTAGCCGAATCAATAGGTGAAGAGATTACACTAGATCAACTCGAAAATGTTATACATAGTATTCAATTGCAGATGCAAAGAACAAGGCAAGCAAGTGCATTTGTTAGTTGTTTAACAGCTCAAGATGTGAAAGATAAGGAAGCTACACTTTGGCTAGGGAAGGTGACTGAACAAGCAACGAAGCTTCATAACGTATGGGGAATGATTGAAGACTTTTTAGGAGAGCTCTCTAATGAACAATGGAGTGAGTTCATTTCACGACCTGCATTATCAGGTGTTACGTTTAATCTGAAAGAGCGCCGCATGCAAGCGAAAGAAAAGTTATCCCCGAATGAAGAAAAGCTTTCTGCACAACTTGCCATTGACGGATACCATGCTTGGGGGAATGTGTATAACGCTGCGGTTGGAAGAATGCAAATTCCTTTTGAAGAGGATGGACAAGAGAAGTTGCTTTCAGCAGGACAACTACAAAATCGTCTTAATAGTTCTGATCGTTCAATACGTGAACGTGCTGCAGAAGCTTCAGAGAAGGCATGGCAAAAAGAAGCTGATTTATTTGCATCAACGTTAAACCATTTAGCGGGTTTCCGTTTAAATTTATACGGAGCGCGCGGCTGGGATAACGTGTTGAAAGAGCCACTTGCCATTAATCGTATGGAAGAAGAAACGCTTGATTCAATGTGGGCTACAATTACTGAAAATAAACCAAAATTCTATAAATTTATGGAGCGAAAAGCACAGTTATTAAGTGTTAACAAATTAGCTATGCACGATGTTCATGCTCCCCTTCCAGTTGAAGGGGATACGACGATTTCTTATGAGGACGCCTGTGATTTAATTATTCAACACTTTAAACCGTTTAGTCCAAAGCTTGCTTCATTTACAGAAGGTGCCCTTCGTGATGGATGGATCGAGGCTGAGGATCGCTCAGGAAAACGTCCTGGTGGATTTTGTACAACTTTTCCACTTTCAAAACAATCTCGTATCTTCATGACATATGATGGGACAATGGCAAATGTAGCGACGCTTGCCCATGAGTTAGGGCATGCTTACCACGGGCATTGCTTAAAAGATATGGATCCTCTTGCGCAGCGATATGCGATGAACGTCGCAGAAACAGCATCAACATTTGCCGAAACGATCATTGCCGATGCGTTAGTGAAAGAGGCACAGGCGGAAGATGTGAAGTTATCATTACTTGAAAATAAGATCTCACGTTCTCTTGCCTTCTTTATGAATATTCATGCAAGGTTTTTATTTGAAACAAGATTCTACGAAGCGCGTAAGGAAAAGTTATTATCGGTTGAAGAGTTAAGTTCATTAATGGAAGAGGCACAGAAAGAGGCGTATGGGAATCAATTAGCTACGTATTCTCCAACTTTCTGGGCATCAAAGCTTCATTTCCATATTACAGGCGTGCCATTTTATAATTTCCCTTACACGTTTGGCTTTTTATTTAGCTTGGGCATTTATAAAAAAGCTCTTGAAGCGGGGAGATCTTTTGAAGATGACTATATTGCCTTGCTACAGGATACGGCTAGTATGACCGTTGAAGATTTAGCAAAGAAGCATCTAGGTGTTGATTTAACTGGTAAAGAATTTTGGCAAGAAGCTATTGATTTAATTTTAGTCGATGTGGATGAGTTTATGGAGTTAACGAAAGATAAGTAATTAAATGGCTGTGTCAAAGGTCAAAGAACGGACCTTTGAAGGGATTGCAATGGCACGCTCGTCGCGCGCCTGTTATGAGAAAGATGAGCCTCCTAAAGTCGGCTGCCGGTGGTTGTCCAAAAAGTCCGGAACAGAGAAGGCAATGGCTCCGGTCGCTACGCGCCTTGAGAGGAGAACCCCACTCCTCTCAAGGCTTTTAAAAGATGTAGCGACTCCGCTCATTGCTTCGAGGCTGTCAAAAAGGTCAAAGAACGGACCTTTTTGACAGCCTCTTTTAATGTGTTGTATCCTGTTTTAAATACCTCTTATCCTTCATAAATAAACGCCAGAACCAAATGAATACAGGAATTAATATGGCCATTCCAACACCATAACCAATTAAGAGTAAGCGAAACATAACTTCATTTGTGAAGGCATCATAAATGGTAACGTCAGGGTATAAGAAGTAGGGCATATGAGCTGAACCGTAAGCAAAGCTTGCCAGACCGAACTGTAAGGCGATTAGGAGGACGGCAACCCTTGGTCTACCTACCTCGAACTTTTTTGTTGGCCACCAAAGAGCGCTATATCCAATCGAAAATGCCAATAGCGATAACGTAAACAATAGCCATTCATTCGCCATATTCTCAAACATCCAAAATGCTTCAGGGATGAGTGTTAAAATAGCACCAACAGCAAAAGAAAGAGTAATCGGTCCTAGGATAATCGCATTGCGTCTATAGACGTGATACGTTTCTTCAGAACCTGCTTCTTTTGCATAGTCACTTAATAGCAAGGCTGATAAAAACAGTTCTGTACTTAGTCCAAATCCAAGATGAGTGTAAAATGTAGGACTTGTAAATAACTGATCAATAAGCACGTACTGTCTGTCGCCTACAACTTCGATAAAACCTCCAATGGCAGCCGGCAAAATACTTATCAGCAACGCAGGTATGAGTAGTCCAGTAATCCCAGAAATAATCACAAGCATATTCGTGTATTTTTGAACCGAATAAGAGTAAACCATAAAGGCACTTCGGATCGTGAGTAGAAATAGTACCAAACAAAAAGGGACAATCATTAATGTTCCTAATGTTGCAGCAGCACCAGGGAAAAAGCTTACTAAGGCAACAACTAGTAATACAAGGAATACATTTGTCACCTCCCAAGATGGAGAAAGATAACGATTAGCAATGGAAGCGGCTTTTGTGTCTGTTCTTTTCCTATAATACATTGCCCAAAAACCAGCTCCAAAATCGATTGAACCAGCAATGGCATAAATGAAAAGGAATGCCCATAATATGGTTATCGCAATATAAACATCCTGCATAGTAAATCCCCTCTTTAATCTAAGACATTGTTTGTAATTCTTTTGAAACAGGGTTTCGGTTAAAGTAGTAGTGCATAACTAGTCCAGTTAAAACAAGGAGCACAACGTAGAGAGAAACAAAAAGGAAGAATAACATTCCTAAGTTACCAGAATTCGTAGCTGCCTCCGAAGTTCTTTGAATTCCATAAATTGTCCAAGGTTGTCTCCCGGTACAACTGAAAATCCACCCTGTTTCTATACCGATCATCGCAAGCGGGCCAGATGCAACCAAGCCAGCTAGCAGCCACTTAGGATATGGCTTTTTCGTTTTTCTTCTAAAAAACCACAACACCCAAAAGATCACAGCTAAGCCAAAGAGAGCAGATCCAATTCCGACCATCACGTTAAACAATGTATGGACAAATAAAGGAGGCCACTCATCCTGTGGATAGTCATACAATCCTCGTACGACGCCATCAGTTGATCCTGTAGCAAGCCAGCTAAGCATACCAGGAATTTCAATCCCACCAATTACTCGACCGGCTTCTGGATCGGGTGTTCCCATGATCGCCAGTGGGGCATTTGCTTGTGTTTCAAATAAGCCTTCTGCTGCAGCGAGTTTTACAGGTATGTGCTCATGGAGCATGATTGCTGTATCATGTCCATTGTTCATTGTATAAACAGACATAATAAGACCAATAGCAAGTGAAAGAGTTAATCCTTTCCGGTGATATGATATTTCACGTTCTGTAAGGCCTCCACGAAATAGTTTGTATGCTGCAACAGAAGCAAGTACAAATGCTCCCGTCATATATGCACTTCCAACAACATGTAAAGAAGTAACATAGAAGCTAGGGTTGTTTACAGCAGCAAGTGGGTTAACATTTGTGACTTGGCCATTTACTAAATCGAACCCTCGAGGGGTGTTCATCCAGGCATGTGCATTCGTAATTAAGACAGCAGATGCAGTCGCCCCGAGGGCAACAAAAAACACACTCACAATTCTCATTGTTGGAGAAAGACGATCTGCTGCGTATATGTATATTGAAAGAAAGAGAGCTTCTAAGAAGAAAGCAAAAATTTCAACCTGAAACGGAAGTGCAATGACTTGCCCCACAATTTCCATGAAGCCCGGCCAAAGAAGACTTAACATGACGGCAACAATTGTCCCAGATGGAATGGCGACCCCTAACAAAATCGCGACACCCTTAGTCCAACGCTTTGCGAGTGTTCCATAATCTTCATCTTTCCGAATAATCCTCATAATCTCAGCTACTAATATCATTAAAGTAATTCCTACACCTAATGTGGCGAAAATAATATGAAAGGCAATAGAAGTACCAAATATCATTCGCGCAAGCATAACATTATCCATCATTTACTTCCTTTCACACGTTTTTATGTGTATAAACTCCTTTTCCATGCTATTACTGTGCGTTAATATATTGGTTCTATTCATTTTTTTTCCAATGTACGAAATGTATAATATTGGAAAAATACATAAAAAAAAGAGCGAGATACCTAATATGGTAATCTCGCTCTTTTTATTTTGTATCTTTTTCCTGGTTATTCGAAGATCTCTCATCAATTCGATCTTCAATTTCTGCTAACGCCTCGGGGTCATTTAATAATTGTTTCTTATTTTCTAACACAAGTTCTTCAAATGATGTGGATTGTCTTCGCATAATAACCCCACCTATAATTTATTTTGTTGTTACTACAAGTATATCAACAAGTATATACAAAAATAAAGAAAGAATTGTTACAATTTTTAGACTAAAAGAATATTGTTAGAGTTTGTCGAATAAAATAGAAAAAAAGAAAGATATTAAAATGTTTATACACAAAAAAGTAGAAGTTATACACATAATACACAAAGTTATTCACAGTTATGTTGATAACTTTGTGTGTAACTCAGTAGATATCATAAAGTGTAAAAAATTTAAAAAAGCTATTTACAACTGCAGATAATATTGTTAGAATATTTTTAACATTAAAAAAGAGTTGTGGGTAAGTGAATAGGTAAAAAGTGAGCGACTGCTCAATCACTTAACCACAAAAAAGGGAGAGGGAAGTCATATGACAGTTTCAGAGAAAAAAATGATTGAAGAAATGCAGAAGAAGTTAGAACGCTTAGCAAGCGAATTAAATGAACTTAAAAAATCTAGCCACGAAGGCTTTGAAAAGTTAGAAACAGATGATTTCTTAACACAAGCTTATAATTAGTAATTGATAAGGGAATGTCTATTATGTTGTTATAGAAATATAGGCGTACTCTTTTTTTTTTTGAAGTGACTAACTAGTATTAGTTGGTAAAAGCAAGGAGGTTAATACATTGACAGTTTGTGCAGAAACCATTCATCAAATAACGCTTCCAACCCCGTTTCAAGTCGGCCCTGTGCATGTATATTTAATTTGTGGAAAGTCTCTGACTCTAGTAGATACTGGGCCTCTTACAAAAGAAGGAAAAAGGGAACTAATGCAACAGCTTCATATTCTAGGTTATAAAATAGAGGATATAGATCAGGTTATTTTGACTCATCATCACCCAGACCATATTGGACTTGCGAGTTTATTTAAGCATTCAACGCTAATTGGTCATAAGTTCTTGCAGCCTTGGTTAAAGAAGGATCAAGTTTTTTTTAGAAAGTGTAGACGGTATCTTATAGATCTCTATGTAAAGAATGGTTTGACAATTGAATTAATCAATAAAATCGAAAAGTCAAGTCAATCATATATGAACTTTATTGAACCAGCAGAACTCGACGTCATTGTTAAACACGGGGATGAGGTACCAGGAATAGTAGGCTGGAAGGTAAAGGAAGTACCAGGTCATGCTCAAAATCATATCATGATTGTACGCGAACATGATCGTCTAGCGATAGGGGCAGATGTGCTATTAGCTTCTATCTCGTCAAATGCCTTACTAGAAGCGCCTATGAACGGGGAAGAAAGACCAAAAACGTTGTTGCAATATCGAGACTCATTAAAGTTAGTAAAGGGACTAGATTTAAATCTTCTATTACCAGGACATGGAGAAGTGGTGAAAAATGTGAAGTCTTTAGTCGATCAAAGACTTGCCGGACATATGAGAAGGGCTCATACAATAAAAGAGATTATTTCTACAAAAAAAGTGACGGCTAGTGAGATTAGTTATGAATTATTCAAGGAAAAGCATCTAAAGCAACCAGATTTAACATTCTCAGAAACATTTGGTCATCTTGATTTACTGCTAGAGCTAGAACAAGTTAGTGTAAAAGAAGAAGGAGATTTATTTTTCTTTAAAAATGAATGATTAATCATTCATAAAAAAGTATTCCTAATCTTTCCTTTTTACTATCTTTCTTGGTAAAATAATGATAAGACAGATAAGAGGAGGAGCCAAATGGAGCAGAAAAAAACCAATTCTTTAAAATTGATTTGGATCTTTGGTGTGATTTTGATTTCGATTGTTTTAGCCAAAAAAGAATGGAGAACAAAAATGTTGGCTGAACTACGAAAGCTAAAGGAAGAAACGGGGAACGCCGTTCAATTTGTTAGAGACAACCGTGAACAGATCGTAGACCAAGTTAGAGCAACTGCTAATGAGGTATCGTCTGTAGTAAGAGACATTTCAAGAGATGTTAAAATAATTGGAGAGACCGCCTCGCATTTAAAAGAAAGCTCCGAAGAAATTGTAAAGGCAACGAGAGAAGCTGCAGACGACTTGAAAAGCTTGAAAAGATAAACTACATAGGAGGGGTTATCTCATTTCGGGATAGCCCCTTTGACTGTTAACGCTAATTTATCACTTTCTGCTTGTGTAATAAAACGAACAAAAAGACTAGAAATAACATGGTGCTAATGATGAAAAAGAAACTAATGCCGCTGAAAAATTGTATAAATATACCCCCAACATAAGGCCCCAAGAGGCTTCCGAAGCTGAAGGCAACCCCGCATAGAATATTCCCAGTTGGCAATAGCGATTTTGGTGTTAAGTCAGTCATATAGCTGATACCGAGAGAAAAGGTAGAGCCAACTAACACACCTGCTATAAATAGACATATCGTAAGGCCGAATATGGATTGCTCAAGGAAGCTAGCAATGAAAAATATAAAACTACCAGATGCTAGAATGAGAGTTAGTATTTGTTTTCTTCCATATTTATCACTTAATATGCCAAGAGGCAGTTGAAAAACAATTCCTCCTATTGCAAACGATACTAAAAGAATAGAAACAGATGTCACATCAAGTCCAATACGTAAACCGTAGACAGGAAAACTCCCATTTAACGATGCTTCCAAAAAGCCATAACCTAATGCGGGTAACAAAGCAACCCATGAATAAGTTAATGTTTTCTTAAAGCGGCTTGTTGTATCTTTAAAAGAGGTAAGTTCTAATGCCTTTTCAGGAAAATCATTGTGTAAAGCAAATAAAAATAACCATGCTACCAAGCAAAGACATGCTGAAATGATAAAGGGCAAAGCCTCATTAATAAAAATTAAGGGAGTCATTAGTGGTCCGATAGCAAAACCAATTCCAAAGAAAAGGCCATAAATACTAATGTTTCGGCCTCTTTTTTCTTTAGGAGATGCCGATGTAATCCATGTTTGAGTACCAAAATGAAGTGCGTTGTCTCCTATC
Source organism: Halalkalibacter sp. HAAS-P013 (assembly GCF_056619925.1). Taxonomy (NCBI): domain Bacteria; kingdom Bacillati; phylum Bacillota; class Bacilli; order Caryophanales; family Bacillaceae; genus Halalkalibacter; species Halalkalibacter sp. HAAS-P013. The sequence continues at coordinate 45,398 of NZ_JBWQTU010000011.1, read as the reverse complement.
CCAATACAGAGTCTCAAGATAAACCAAAACCAAAATGACTTCCATAAAGGAAAGAGAGCTAGTGAGATGATGACAAGTAATCCTCCAGCCATAATGATCGGTTTATAACCGAATTTTCTAAGCGGCGGTTCCATAAATGGAGAAACAATCAATATTCCAATATAAAGAGCGGTAGCATTTAGTCCGTTTAAGGTTGCTGATACACCATCCTGTTCAAAAATAACAGAAATAAGAGGGAGGAGCATTCCTTGACTAAAACCACTAATAGCAACAATGCTAACTAATATCCAAAAGCGAAAACGATTCATTCAAAAACCTCACCTTTTTCGAGGGATCTGGAAAGGTAAAAACACCTTTTCAGTGCCATCATCCATTTTAGCTTCTTTATTTACAGAAGACCATATGTAATTTCTCAATAGAACATGACGTCATGATAAGAGCCTGTTACAATAAGAAACGTGTAGAAAAGGAGGCGTTGTTAAAATGGAATTTACAATGAAGGAAAATAGTTTTATGACAGATCTTGAATATGGTCAGTTAGAGGTTTCTGGAAATGCAGAATATGGTTTCAGACCATACCAACTTCTTGTATCCTCTGTAGCAGTATGCAGTGGGGGAGTGCTTAGAAAGATATTAGAAAAGAAACGGATCTCTTATAACGATATTCGTATCCACGCTGACGTAAAAAGAAATGAAGCTGGAGCAAATGAGGTAACAGACATCCATTTACACTTTAAGCTTTATGAGGTTGATACTACGAAAGAGAAGTTAGAGAAGATCTTTGAACTAACTAGAAAGAATTGTCCTATTTATCAATCTGTAAAGGACTCCATTCGCATTACTGAGACATTTGAATGTATATAATTTGATAAAAAGCCATTAGTGGTAATATATAAAATGATATCTTCAGGGAAAACATATTTGAATTAAGATACAATTTTTTTTTTGAAAGATGGGTATTTAACAATGTACGAGCAATTATCACTCCCGTTTTTATTAGGACACCGCTATTACAAGAAGCTTACTGGAAATTGCCATCATTTTTTTCAGTAAGCTTAAAACTGTAAGTGGTGTTTTTCTTTCTTGGTTTTTAGATAAAGAAGGGGATAAGCATGTCACAATCAAAGCAGATGGATTTTACAAATGGCAAGATTATGAAGAAGATGATTCTTTTTTCTTGGCCAATTTTTCTTACTAATTTACTTCAGACATCCTATCAGTTTATTGATTCTTTATGGGTAGGGAATTTATTAGGGCCTAGTGCATTAGGAGCTACTACGATCTCCGCAACAGTTGTTTTCACAACACTTTCTTTTATTATTGGTATTAATAGTGCAACGTTGACAGTTATTAGTCAAAGACGAGGAGCCAATGATGAGGAAGGGTTAAAGGATTCTTTAAATGCGTTCGTATTCGTATTGGGAACGTTAGCTATTTTACTTGGAATGTTAGGGTTTCTATTTTCAGGGACAATTCTACAAGTCATGGGAACGCATGATGAGATTTTACCTTTGGCGCAGTCTTACTTACAAATTAACTTTATCGGGATCTTATTTTTATTTGGTTACAATTTTATCGGTACAGTTCTAAGAGCATTAGGTGACAGTCGTACACCGATACGCTTTATCATAATTGCAGTGATTCTGAATGCGATACTAGATCCACTTTTTATCCATGTGTTTCAGTGGGGAATTGAGGGGGCAGCTTATGCAACGATTATTTCGCAAGGTATAGCATTTGTTTATGGGTTATGGTACTCCATTAATAGAGCCAATGTTCCATTTCAAATTCCTACTTTGCCTGAAAAGAGATATTTTCTAGTTTTATTTAAGATGGGCCTCCCAGCGGGATTATCAATGATGGCCATATCAGGGGGGATTTTGGCTATTATGACGGTAGTCACTAGCTATGGTGAGGAAGTAGTAGCTGGATTTGGAGCTGCACAGAGGTTAGATAGCTTAATTATGCTCCCTGCATTAACGCTAGGTTCAGCTGTAAATAGTATGGCTGGCCAAAACATAGGGGCGAAACTATGGGATCGAGTAAATGAAATAGCAAAACAGGCATTGTTTCTAATCGTTCTTGTTTCAGTAACTATTAGTACAATCATTTTTTTTGGAGCAGAATATTTTATCCGCATGTTTGTTCAAGATGAAGAAACCGTGCAGTTTGGAACGATGTATGTAAAAACCGTCGCGTTTTTTTATCCTTTTTTAGGAGTAAACTTTGTATTAAATGGCATAGCAAGAGCGGCCGGTGCGATGTTTCCTGTGTTAATTTTAAATATCATCTCTTTTTGGATTTTACGCTATCCTTTGACAGCAGTCTTTTCGGCTTGGTTAGGTGAAAGCGGGATTGCCTTAGGAATGGGAGTTAGCTTTATCATTAGCAGTGTAATCGCTGTTGGTTACTATTTCCTCGGAAATTGGCGAAACATAAGTGAGAATATTGGAGGAAATACGGAAAATAAACACAAAAAAGAGGATTCATAGGTGAAAGTAGAATAGAGGGTAAGGAAATGAAGTCATTATTTATTAGATCCTTCAGTTATTTAGTCGGATTAATGATTGTTTCGTTTGGTGTCACATTAACAATACTAGCAGGTCTTGGGGCAGGTGCGTGGGATGCATTAAATGTCGGGCTTGCGTATGTAACTCCATTTTCAGTTGGGAATTGGGTTATTTTTGTAGGCGTCATACTCATTTTTATTAATTCTGTGCTAACCAGATCAAGACCCGTTTTAGTCTCACTTATTACGATTTTGTTATTAGGTTATTTCATCGATTTCTGGCTTCTAATTGTCTTCCCTCAAACATTAATTAATGAATTCTTTTTGCAAATGGTTATTTTATTGGTGGGGGTTGTAATCCTTGCTTGCGGGGCTTCTATTTATATGCAGGCTAAATTTGCTTTAATCCCCATTGACGGCTTTATGTTTGCTTTAAGGGATGTATTAGGTGTGAAAATCATGTTTGCAAAAACGATAGCAGAAGTTATAGCTTTAGTAGCTGCCGTCATTGTAGGAGGGCCAATTGGATTAGGGACAATTATCGTCACATTTTCACTTGGTCCATTGATCCAATGGTTTTACCCCCACTTTGAAAAGAGACTTAATTGGGAAGTTGTTCAATAATAGGAAGGGCTTAACCTTGTGCGATTATTAAGGTTAAGCCCTTTGTAGCATGAATCGCTAAAATAAGTGTAATGTTGTTTGATCTGTTAAAGTGAAATTCTTTGTCGTACATAAACGTTATCAAAAAATAAAGCTTACGGTAGCGATGGATAATATTTGTCTCAAAGATCACACTATAAAAAAACAATGTCCCTAATTGAAATGAGGAGGTATAAAAATGAAACGAGTAATTATAGCGCTTCTTGCGATCTTTTTATTGGCTGCATCAACAAATGTTTTTGCAGAAGGTGAAGGGAAGAAAGAAGAAGAAAAAGGGTTTAAAATTCCTGACTCTGTCCTTAAAATTTCAAAAGAAAACACGTACACGAACCCAACACAAGACTTACCTTATTTACAGCCAAGTGAACTTGCTAAAGAATTATTGGATTCTGCAGGAGTAACGATTGAAAATCCTGATTTAATTCGGATATTAAATGAATCAACGGTTAATGATTCGAAATTAGCTTTAGGTTTCCGTGCCTCAATTTACTTAGGCGAATGGCCGCTTGCCTATGAATCTGACGGGACGGAAGTGAACTGGGAATATCAAAAAGTAAATACAAATTATGCTGATAATCGTGGCGGTCGTTCCCCGCAAAAAATCACTTATTTGCAAGAACAACAAAAGAAAGTTAATGGTGGATTAACGGCGAAGATTCCCAATAGCGAAGCAGTAAAAAAAATGATGATGATTAAAGCGACAGAACACACAAGTTTACCTTTATCTTTTGAAACGGTAATCGGTCAAGGAACGAGAAAGAATAACACGTACAATGTTGCACCAAAACAAGTAGGTTATTTGCATAGTTATGTTCCTGCAGCTAACGAAAAAGGGAAAGTAACATATGGTGAAGTTTATTTAACATTTAAGGGAGGGAAGCGAAAATTAGAAGTAAAAAATGTTACTCAGCAAGGAATTGGAGCTTGGATTCCTGTTCAGGACCATCTTTCCTTTACGTTTGTAGCGGCAAACCAACCTAAATAATACAAGGAAAGAAGAGAGATTGTCTCAACTAGGTGTAAACCCCAAGCTCACAATAGATAGTGTGAGCTATACAATGAGTGTACATATATTGTAGCTCATGATGGGGGAAGATCCTTATGAGATAACTCTCTTTCTTAATTAAAGGTTCGATTTTCTTTTCGTAAAGTCAATGTCATTATAATAGGCATCTTTAACTAAAACATTCGGGCCAAGACATTTAACTGATGGGCAATGGCAGTTGAGTGATTTTGCAAGATCAGAACCGATCCAAGTTGAATAAGCCTTCTGTAATGTAGTCGTTTTAATATTTCCTAGTGGAGGAGTATCACCAAAGTCAGTAACAATGATATTGCCATCAAAAATATTCACGTTTAGCCTTGAACGGCCATCCGGATCATTACGAACAGTTACATTCTTAGCTGAATAAAGACGTTTTTGTAAAAGCAAATCTTCTGTCTCTTCACTACAAGGATAAAACGGAAGTGTTCCAAATAACATCCAAACATCTTGATTACGTACATCTAAAAGACGGTGAATACCTGAACGAATTTCTTTAAGGGAAGCAACTTCCAAATGGCTAGCAAAGTCACTTGGGTACATAGGGTGTACTTCGTGACGCTGGCAGCCCATTTCTACAATTTGCTCATGGATCTTCTCAAGATGCGGAAGGGTTCGCTTATTGAGCATCGTTTCAGCAGATACAATAACGCCTTGACTTGTTAGGGCTTTTGCATTTTCAATCATTCGGTTAAATAACTTTGCTCGTTGATCAAAACTAGGTTTTCGGTCCATTACAGCAAACCCAATTTCTGCAAAATCCTCGAAGCTACCATAATTGTGTGAAATATGGAGAACATCTAAATAAGGGACGATTTGTTCATATCGTTTTAAATCAAGAGTTAAATTTGAATTAATTTGCGTTCTGACACCCCTATCATGAGCATATTTCAACAGGGGAACGACGTACTGTTCAACAGACTGCCTAGAGAGCATTGGTTCCCCACCTGTAATACTAAATGCTCGTAAAGTAGGGATTTCATCTAACCGTTTTATTAATAAATCAATAGGTAGTGGATCAGGGTCTTTAGAAGTCAAAGTATATCCAACGGCACAGTGCTCACAGCGCATATTACATAAAGTCGTTGTTGTAAATTCAATATTTGTAAGTGCTAGCTTACCAAATTCTTTTATATCTTCATACGCTTCCCATGGATCATGAGAAGGGGTTATTTTTGGATAAATATCAATCACAAAGATCGTACTCCTTTAACGAATTACTCCATTTATCATAACGTAAAAGCAAGTGTTTCAAAAGGGCAACTTTCCGATGTTTGGCGTTTCGTTGTATCGAAGGAAAGAATCTGTTACACTTTACACATTAAAAATAGATTGTTTCATGAAAAAGGAGCGAACGTAATTGGGTGGACCTATACATGATAAAAAAGAACAAATGACTTATTTACAAAATAGACTTGATATGGTGATGACGGTTCTAGATACGATAGACCCTGAAGAAGCTGGTGTAGAAGATATTGACCGTTTGCTTGCTATGCTTGATGATATTGAAACAAAGTGTAAGCAATTCCGTCATGATTGGTCAGAATAAGGAGTTTTAAATTTATGAATTTATATCTGATCAGACATGGTGAATCAGAAGGCAATGTAAGTGGCAAGATTCAAGGGTGCGAGGATTATCCACTATCTGATCTTGGTCAGCAACAAGTTAGTCTCGTAGCAAATTATTTCAAAGATATTCAACTCGATTATCTTTATAGTAGTGATTTAACACGGGCCTATCATACAGCTAAAGCGATTGGTGCAATTAAAAATCGGACGATTCATAAGTGGGAAAAAGTAAGAGAAGTGTATCTTGGTCCACTTCAAGGTTTAACCCGATCGGAGATTTACGCAAGTTTCCCACAAACTAAAGAGAAATCCATCCTTACTTCTGGAGTTCAAGGAACTGAAACCGTTCAAGAGTTAACTGGACGTTGTCAGCACATTGTAGAACAAATGTTACTTGCCCATCAAGAGGACCATGTTGGAATCGTGTCACATGGTGGATTCATTAGTATTTTCCTTATGTATCTTTTGATAGGAGAGAAGTGGCATACTTTTCACCGACCATTTCAAATTGATAATACAAGCATTACCCGTATTGAGTGGTCGAAAAGAAATAGTAAACCACTTATCCATTATACGAATAAAACAACACACTTAGAATCTTTAGTTGATCGACAGATGAAAAAGGAGTTACTTTAGAGGGGTGTCTCAAGGTCAAAAACCGACCTTTGGGACACCCCGTTTTTTACTGACTGAAAAAAAAGGAGTACGAATTTTTATCTATTTTTGAACGCGCTTCCACTTAGGACTTTCGGAATTTTTGGACTAGCATTATAATAGTATTGGGATTATTTATGCTTGTACCAAAAGGGAGATGGATGATATGAAGAAATTTGAAGAAAGTATGTACCAGCTTATCGTTGAAACATCTACAAATCTACCAAATGATGTGCGCCGAGCTATTGCAAAGGCAAAAGCAAAAGAGAATGCTGGAACGCGCGCAGCATTATCACTATCGACAATTACAGAAAATATCGGAATGGCAGACGAAAATGTATCTCCAATTTGTCAAGATACAGGAATGCCGACCTTTGAAGTAAAGGTTCCAGTTGGTGTGAACCAAATTGAAATGAAAAAAGCTATTTATGTTGCAGTAGAAAGAGCAACAAAAGACACAAAACTTCGTCCGAACTCTGTTGATTCACTTACGGGAAAAAATTCAGGTAATAACCTTGGAGAAGGAACCCCTGTGATTCATTTTGAACAGTGGGAAAAGGATGTTATTGATGTACGTTTAATTTTAAAAGGTGGAGGCTGTGAAAACAAAAATATCCAATACAGCTTGCCAGCCGAATTGGAAGGTTTAGGACGTGCTGGTCGTGATTTAGATGGAATTCGTAAATGTATTATGCACTCTGTTTATCAAGCACAAGGACAAGGCTGTAGCGCCGGCTTTATCGGTGTTGGTATTGGGGGAGATCGTACTACAAGTTATTCATTAGCAAAAGAACAACTATTCCGTACGGTTGATGATGTAAATGAGAATGAAGAACTTCAAAAGCTTGAAGACTATGTTTTGGAAAATGCTAATAAACTTGGGATTGGAACGATGGGATTTGGTGGAGAAGCCACGTTACTTGGCTGTAAAATCGGTGCAATGAATCGTTTGCCAGCTAGTTTCTTCGTTTCAGTTGCTTACAACTGTTGGGCTTATCGTCGTTTAGGTGTCATTCTAGATCAAGAGACGGGAGATATTAAAGAGTGGCTCTATAAAGATGGCGAAAAGGTTGATCTGAATAAGGTAGAACAAGAAGTGGCGGCTGCTGAAGAAAGTGCAGGTGAAGTAAGAGAGGTCGTTCTTGAAGCGCCAATAACTGAGGAGCAAATCCGCGAACTAAAAGTGGGAGATGTTGTTATAATTAACGGTATGATGCATACAGGACGTGATGCGATTCACCATCACCTAATGGATCATGATGCACCGATTGATTTAAATGGTCAAGTCATTTACCACTGTGGTCCTGTTATGATGAAAGATGATCAAGGAGAGTGGCACGTAAAAGCTGCAGGGCCTACTACAAGCATTCGTGAAGAGCCTTACCAAGGCGATATCATGAAGAAATTTGGAATCCGCGCTGTAATCGGTAAAGGCGGTATGGGACCAAAAACTCTTAAAGCCCTTGGTGAGCATGGGGGCGTATATCTTAATGCAATTGGTGGAGCTGCTCAATACTACGCAGACTGTATTAAGAAAGTAAAAGGAGTAGATCTCTTGGATTTTGGAATTCCAGAGGCAATGTGGCATCTGGAAGTAGAGGGCTTTGCTGCGATTGTTACGATGGATTCTCATGGAAATAGTTTGCATGCTGAGGTTGATAAATCCTCGCTTGAAAAGTTAGCACAGTTTAAAGAGCCTGTCTTTAAATAATGAAGGAAAAGGAGAAGCCGTACGTAATGGGGCTTCTCCTTTTTTGAAGCAACGGTTAAACAGCAAACATAGTTGCGATGGCTCCACAAGCTGCACGCCTATAGGAGAAAACCACTCCTTTAGGTTAAAAATAAGGCAGCGGTTCCGCACACGCAAGGTAGAAACAAAAGGAGAAGGTCGCTCCTTTTGTTTCTACCTGTAATCATACATAAAGGATTCCTCCGGTGATAAACTAACAAAAAAATGAGGGAGTCTGATACTTAATGCTTAAGAAAACTACAGTTATAACTATGCTTATTTTTGCAGTACTCTTTGGCTTCGGCGCTACATTCGCTGCTGCTTATAGCAATACAGTCCATAATTGGAATTATAAGCCAGAGAGAGACAATAAACCGGTTACAACTGAGCCTTTATACCTTGAGCTATTAGAAAAAACGAATGGGCTTTTTATTGGCGATACGTCAAAAAAGGAGCTCTATTTGACCTTTGATAATGGCTATGAAAATGGATATACCGAGAAAGTTCTTGACGTTTTAAAAGAAAAGGAAGTACCCGCAGCCTTTTTTGTAACAGGGCATTATTTAAACGCTGCTCCTGACCTTATTCAAAGAATGGTTGATGAAGGACATATTGTCGGTAACCACTCATGGCACCATCCAAGCTTACCTGAGGTTGGGGATGGCCGGTTAACAAATGAATTAACCAAAGTAAAAGAGCGCTTTACTCAGCTTACAGGTGTAAAGGAAATGCATTATTTACGTCCACCAAGAGGCCAATTTAGTGAACGTTCATTAGTCCTTTCAGAAAAGCTAGGCTATACAAATGTCTTTTGGTCCATGGCATATAAAGATTGGGAAGTAGATAAGCAAAAGGGTGGGGATTATGCATATAATCAAATTATGAAAAGAATTCATCCAGGAGCAATAATGTTAATTCATTCTGTTTCGAGTGATAATGCAGAAGCATTACCTCGTGTTATAGATGACGCGAGACAACAAGGTTATGAATTTAAAAGTCTGGACGATTTAATGTTCCAGAAGCAGACAGCTGAGTGGCCATTCCTTTAAGCTAAGTTTGTTTTAATAGGGCGGATGAAATGGAACGTAACGGTTAGGATTCTAAAAATACAAAAATAGATCAGTCTCTCATCTTTCTATGAGGGACTGATCTAAATAATTAGTTAGCAAAACTTTGCTGACCAATTGCTGATGCAATTGCTTCAAGTGTACTTACATCGGTTACATCAAATGCAATTGGCTGACGACTTCGAACAACCATCATTCCAATTTCTTCTTCCAGTGAATTTGTAATAGGGAACTTTAATTCTCCGTTACATTCCCATTTAATATCATCTTCAAAAGAAGAGGCTGCAACCAGTTTGTGATCCAAGTTTTCGTACATATAAATTCCGACCCAGTCAATGTAAAGAACTTGCTCTACAAGGCTTTCTACGGTCTTATTAAAAATAGACTGTAAACTTTCACGTTTATATACGTGGGCCATAATTTGTAATGATGCTACATCTGTAGGTATAGACAAAATAATCTCTCCTCTTTTCAAATCTCTGTGTCTATTTTAGCAGATGTACACGTACTTTCGGTCTAGTAAGTTTAGGAAGAAATGTGCGAACATGCTATAATAGGGAACGCTATGATAGAACGGAGTGATTAAATGAACCAAAAACCGATACACAAGTCAATTGATATGAAAAAAGGCCAACAATTTCCACTAACGATTAAACGACTTGGCATCAATGGGGAAGGGGTAGGGTATTTTAAAAAGCAAGTTGTGTTTGTTCCGGGAGCTCTTCCAAATGAAGAAGTTGTTGCTGAAGTGACAAAAGTAAACCCAAGGTTTGCAGAAGCGAAAGTGGTCAAAATTCGTAAGCGCTCAAAAGAGAGGATTAAGCCACCTTGCCCAGTATATGAACAATGCGGTGGATGTCAATTACAACATATGAACTATAGTGCTACACTCCGTGAAAAACGAGATATTGTCAGGCAAGCTTTTGAGCGACATACGAGGCTGAACATGAATCAATTATCAATCCAAGAAACAATTGGAATGGAGGATCCTTGGGATTATCGTAATAAGAGTCAGCTGCAAGTGGCAAAACGTGGTGAAGAAGTAATTGCAGGACTGTACGCAATGAATTCTCATAAATTGATCGATCTGACTCAATGTAAGGTTCAACATAAAGCGACAAATAAAGTAACTGAAGTTGTAAAACAAATTTTAGCAGACCTTAATATATCGATTTACAATGAGCGGAAGCATAAAGGTGTGATTCGAACAATTGTTACTAGGGTCAGCTTTGAAACCGGTCAGGTTCAGGTTGTTCTAATTACAAAGGAAGAAGAATTACCTCGGAAAGAGGCCATTGTGTCAGAAATTCAAAAGCGTCTACCAGAAGTAACCTCTATTATTCAAAATATAAATTACCAGAAAACGTCCATTATTTTTGGCGAGAAAACAGTTCATTTAGCTGGAGAGGAAGTCATTGAAGAAAAATTGGGCGATTTATCCTTTACGTTGTCAGCACGTGCCTTTTTCCAGCTGAATCCTATTCAAACAGTAAAACTTTATAATGAAGTAAAACGCGCGGCTGCCTTAACCGGAAAGGAACGAGTCGTTGACGCTTATTGTGGTGTGGGAACAATCGGATTATGGCTGGCAAGTGATGCTGCTGAGGTGAGAGGAATGGATGTAATCACGGCTGCCATTGAAGATGCTAGAGTTAATGCGAAAAATCATCGATTTCATCATGTGAGCTATGAAGTAGGAAAGGCAGAAACGTTGCTTCCTCTTTGGCAGAAGGAGGGATGGAAGCCTGATGTGGTTGTCGTTGATCCCCCAAGAACTGGATGTGACGATAAGCTGATCCAAACGATTATTGAAGTAAAACCGAAACGGATGGTTTATGTATCCTGTAATCCTTCAACATTAGCAAAGGATGTTGACCGTTTATGTAAAAAAGGATATAAAGTCAAATCGATTCAACCGATTGATATGTTTCCATGGACAGCACAAGTAGAAAGTGTAACTGAGTTAGTGAGAGAAAAATGATTAGACGAATGCTTGAAATGATTCGATCGGAACGTCTGCCATTTGGAGTGGAGTCTAATCAAATAGAACAATATAAAAGTTACTATGATCTGCAAATTAAAGATTGCAACCATCTTTACGGATACATAGCATTTGCAGATTACGATATATTTGTTCAACAATTCAAGCCTAATTTTTCAAGTAAGACGGTCTTATTGATTCATGGGTATTTAGACCATGCCGCATCATTAAATAAGGCTATACGTAAGCTCGTTGAGAATCAATATGAGGTTATCGTTTATGATTTGCCAGGGCACGGGCTTTCTAGTGGGGAGCGTATGTCTATCAATAGTTTTCATGACTATTTTAACACGGCAAAGGAGTTATATGATTTCTTTTTTTTAAAGGGAGAAGCGCCACTATTGGTCGCACATAGTACTGGTGGGGCAATAGCGCTTCATTTAGTCAAAAGTAAGAAAGTAGATTTTTCAAAAATGGTCTTAGTTGCACCATTGTTTCGCCCTTATCTCTGGAGAACTTCAACGTTAGGGCTATTCTTAACGAAGCCGTTTCTCAAGAAATTAAAAAGAGTATATTCAAAAAATTCCAGTGACGAGGAATATCTTGCTTTTACAAAAATGGATCCCCTACAAGAAAAGGTGCTGCCAGTAAGCTGGCTCCATGCCTTAGGTGAATGGTTAAAAGGAGAGTCGTACGAGATAAAAGACGACATATCATTTTTAATGATCCAAGGGAGTAAAGATCGGACAGTCGATGTTGCCTTTGGCGAAAAACAAGTAAAGGCAATGTATCCAAATAGCCAAATTGTTCGAATTTATGAGGGAAGTCACCAGCTTTTTAATGAAGAATTTGTGATTAGAAACCAAACATTCTATATTATGCTGAAATATCTTAAGCAATAAACCTAATCGCTACATCTTTTAAAAGCCGTGAGAGGAGCGGTCTTCTCCTATCACGGCGAGTAGCGAATCTGACTTTTGAGTCACCTACTAAACGGGTTAATCATCTACTGTAGTAGATCTCATATTCATTTGTTCTGCTTGCCGGTAAGCATCAACCATTCCCCAAATCCACATTATGGGATAGGTGATAAAACCGATAATAATGAACATTAATAGTGCGTTAATAAATTGAATAATCATAAACGCAATGCCTTTACTGATTTGACCGTTATAAATTTGACCAAGCCCACACCAAAGAGCGCTTAGTACAGCAGCCAAACCAGGGCTTTTAGGGGGATGAGTTGGACCATTAGACATGTATATACCTCCTTTTATAGCTGTTATTACAGGTTATTTACGGTAAAGGAAAAACATGACTTTCTTTTAGTGGGACAGGAAGTAAAAATGAGGAGGAACAAATAGAACGTGTGAAACTAACAGAAGACCTTACGTTTTTTTGGGTTATTCACGGACTATGGTTTCCTTAATTAATAGAGAAGGTGACAATCCCGAGTATGTGTAAGGGGTGTCACCTTTTTTAAAGCTATTATTTTATAGATGTACTAACATTTACTATCTAGCATAGTGTTAGTAAAGAGTGACTATTAAATCGGGAATAATATGGAGATCGTTTAAGTCAAACTGATAGAAGAAGTAGGAGGATTTTCTAAACCTTTGTTGTTTGTCCGAGCTATACAGAGTAGTTGTGTCAGGATCCTCAAGCAAGAGGTTGGAAATGGATGCCTAAGACATTTGGAGCTTCAGTTATTTCTTCTTTTCTAGTTTATCAAATTAAGGAGGTTATCGTTGGAATTTGTCGAATGGTTAAGTAATAATTGTTTAGTAATATTTAAAGAAGGAGGAGAAACATGAACCTTTATAAAGCTCATTTTGTCCATCCACATACGCAAATTCCGTTAATTGTTTATTTTAATGAAAGCAATGGACATGTAACATTTGAGAAAGACAACGAAGTATTAGAAATTTTGCTTGAGTTAACTGAAGGGATGGCTGCCAACAGAAAGTTTCTAGAAAACATGAACCTTACTTCAAATATTTGTGAAACGCAATATCCAGTAAACTCTTTTCATGAGTTATATGATTTTCTCGAGGCGTTAGGAGTACATAAGGACGATTTATCTTTTCAACAATTATTCATTCATTAAAGGAGGATTAGATGAAAATAGTCATAACCCGTCATTTACCGAATGACGTAACAAAGGAACTTGTTGACAATTTTGATGTAGTGATGTGGGAAAAAGAGAATGAACCGATGCCAAGGAAAAAGCTACTAGAGGAAATTAAGGATGCTGATGGCTTATTCACGAATGTGGCTGATCAAATCGACTACGAACTTTTAGAAAGGGCACCAAAACTAAAAGTAATTAGTACAATGGCAGTCGGATATGACAATATTGATCTAAATGAAGCTAGAAATAGGGGGATTGTTGTTGGTCATACACCAGGAGTTTTAACTGAAGCAACAGCGGATTTAACGTTTGCTCTTTTGATGGCTGCAGGGCGAAGAATTGTGGAAGGGATGGATGTTATTAGGCAGAATGAATGGAACAGTTGGGGCCCGTTTTTCTTAACTGGACAAGAAATTTATAAGAAAACAATCGGAATTATCGGTATGGGCAGGATTGGTTTAGGTGTTGCTAGAAGAGCAAAAGGCTTCTCTATGGATATCCTTTATCACAATAGAAGTAGGAATAAAGAAGCAGAGCAAGAGCTAAAAGCAACATATAGTGAATTAGAAGATTTGTTAACAAAAGCAGATTATATCGTTCTATTAGCTCCTTCGACAAAAGATACATATAAAATGCTTGGAACAGCAGAGTTTGCCAAAATGAAAAATACTGCTGTGTTTGTTAATACATCAAGAGGAACAAGCGTTGATGAGGAAGCATTGTATCATGCTCTCCAATCTGGGGAGATTTTTGCGGCTGGTTTAGATGTATTTGATCCGGAGCCTATCGATTCTGAACACCCTTTATTAAAACTAAGAAATGTCACTGTTTTACCTCATATTGGGAGTGCTGCAACTGAAACAAGGCTCGAAATGGCTAGATTAGCTTGTAAAAACTTGCGTAATGGACTCAAAGGACAACCATTAGTACATGAGGTAAAATAAATTTCAAAAATAAGCACCACGGAACGAAACCCTGGAAGAATCCACCTTTCTGCCAAGGTTTTTCGCTTCCCAAGTGCTTTTTTATATTTTACAATCTACTTTAGGTAGCTTTATGCTAAAACGTGTACCAATTCCTTGCTTACTCTCTACCTCTATTTCTCCGCGCATGGCTTTAATAATACTATACACAACCATCGTCCCAAGGCCTGTTCCTGTTGTTTTTGTAGAATAGTAGGGAGTCCCTAATCTCCGGACTTGATCGTTACTCATTCCTATTCCTGTATCTTGTATATCAATGACAGTTTGTTCATTTGATTGATGCAAGTTAATTGTTAATTGTCCGCTGCCAGGCATAGCTTCAATTCCATTTTTGATAATATTAATAAGACATTGATGAAATTTTTGCCGTTCTCCCGCAACGAATAGATTCTCTGCCTTGAATAAGTGAATGGTTATATTTCGCATCGTTGCATAAGGTGATACGATTTTCATCACATAATCAATCTCTTTATTTAGCTCAAGAAGCTCAACGTTTTCAAGAGATGGTTTTGCAAACGTTAAATAATCAGAGATAATAACTTCTGCTCGTTCCAACTCATTTAGAGATAGGCGAATATAAAACTCTTTTTTATCATCTGAAATTGTTTTATCTTGTAAAAGTTGAAGAAATCCCTTTGTTACAGTTAGGGGATTTCTAACTTCGTGTGAAATACTTGCTGCCATTTCACTAACAACTTTTAGCTTCTCTAACTCTTTTAATTCGCTTAACATATGGCTTTCGATTTTGGCTCGTTCAATAAATAGAATAAATAAAGCGATGGCTATGACTTGTGTACTATAAAAAAGGATTAATGAGATCCAACCATTACCTGTTAGATTTACATTAAAGAAATAAATAACAGTTAAGATTAAAACGACACTCGTCGCCATTGCTAAGATGGCCAAAATTAGTTTATTTTTAAATTTCGTTGCTGCTTGGAAGCGTGGAGTAAGATAGATCAATCCAATAAACATTAACACGTAAATAATCAGAGATGAATAAAAACCTGGACCGTGATCTAATATGAAACGATAAGAGAGTAATACAATTAATAAAGAAACTCCAACTTTGCGGCCACCATATAATATCCCAATAATAAATGGAATTTGTCGAAAGTCGAAATAGAAACCAGGACTAATGGAAAGAGGAAATGTCATACATAAAATAATAGATACTGCTGAGATGATTCCAATTAATATTCCATTTGAGACTTTGTTAATTTTCCCTTCGATATATTTGTGGTAAATAAAGAATAGGAGGAATACAAAAGAGAGGTTTAACAAAAAAATTTGAAGGTCAAAAATAATCTCACTCACAACTTTCCCTCTTTTTCTACATTTTTATCTCTACTACTTCTTTCCTACTAGTTCTTTCTCCTTCTTGACGAAGGAAATTCTCTAAATATGTACTAAAAAGTATGACATCATTTTGACATGTTTGAAATAAAGGGGAGGGGGGACACGGTCTGAACGGGACAAAAAAACCAGCTGACGAATCAGCTGGTTTCTTAATATGATTAGTCTTCATCTACAGGATATACACCATTTTCATCATGAACTTCTCTTCCTGTAATTGGCGGGTTAAATACGCAAACCATACGCATATCTCCCTTTTCACTCGCACGAAGAAGGTGCTCATCGTGCTTATCTAATACATAAATTTCATCTTTTTTGATTGGCCACACTTTGCCATCTGCAAGTGTTTCTACTTCACCTTCACCTTCAATGCAGTATACAGATTCAAGGTGATTTTGGTACCAGATATGAGTTTCTGTACCAGCTTTAATAATTGTATCGTGGACAGAATAACCCATACCTGAATCTTTTAATACAAGACGGCGACTAACCCAAGTTCCTCCGTCGACTTCTTGTTCAGTTCCTATAATATCTTTTAGTTTTACGACTTTCATGATTGCTACCTCCAAGTGTTAGTTCAGTGATTAGGGAGTAAAATGACTCCCTGAATTATTACTTACGATGTTACTAGTTCTTTCGATCCTAGAACAGCTTTCACGCTGTCTTCAATGATTTTAAATCCTTTTTCTAAGCCTTCGTTATCAATAATAAGTGGTGGGAAGAGCTTAAATACTTCATCCTTTGGACCAGATGTTTCAATAATCAAACCACGCTCAAATGCTTCAGCAGCAATTTGACCAGATAATCCCTCGACTTCTGAGGCGATTCCAACCATGTAACCACGACCTTTAGCTTTCCCTTTTAATTCAGGATAATCAGCAACAATTCTCTCTAGGAAATTGAAAATACGTTTTGATTTTTCTTCAATATCCTTTTCGAAGTTCTCATCCTTCCAATAAGAAAGGGCTGCAGTTGCTGTAACAAATGCATGATTGTTTCCGCGGAATGTACCGTTGTGCTCACCTGGAGCCCAAATGTCTAAGTCAGGACGGATTAAGGTAATAGCTAGTGGTAATCCGTAGCCACCAATTGATTTAGACATACAAACGATATCTGGTTTAATTCCTGCTTTTTCAAAACTAAAGAATGTTCCAGTACGACCAACACCTGCTTGAACATCGTCGACGATAAGCAGAATGCCCCAACGCTTACAAATTTGTTCTACACGTTGTAACCACTCGAAGCTTGCAGCATTAATACCGCCTTCACCTTGGACTGTCTCGAGGATCATTGCAGCAGGGATTTCAACTCCGCTACCTCCATCCTCTAGGAAACGCTCGAGATACTCCAGAGTGTCGAGGTTGTCATTAACAAAGCTATCATAAGGCATTGTTACGACATTTTGTAATGGAATTCCAGCACCTTTACGTTTGAAAGCATTACCTGTAACTGAAAGGGCACCAATTGTCATACCATGGAAGCCATTTGTAAAGCTAATAATATCCGTACGTCCTGTGACTTTACGTGCTAATTTTAATGCACTTTCAACAGTATTTGTTCCTGTAGGTCCAGGGAACATAACTTTATAATCGAGATTTCTTGGTTTTAAAATCACGTCATTAAACGTTGTTAAGAATTCAGCTTTTGGAGCTGTCGCCATATCAAGCGAATGTGTGATGCCATCACTTAAGATATAATCGACTAACTTTGCCTTCATCGTTGGATCATTGTGACCGTAATTCAATGCACCTGCACCTGAAAAGAAATCGATGTATTCTGTTCCTTTTTCGTCCCACATTTTATAGCCTTTTGCTTTCGTAAAGACAGTTGGGAAACTACGGCAGTAACTACGTACCTCAGATTCAAGCTTTTCAAAAATCGTCATATCTGTTTGACTCATCGTCTTTTTTCCTCCTAATAATACCTATACTGGGTAATGTATTTTTGTTATTTCGTTTAACTTAGCTTATAAAGTGTTATTTAGTTTTTATCGGTCCTACACGAAAAGTAAGTTCTTTTTCATGCCCCTCTTCAGGGAATAAATCCTCTGCAAAACACTCACTTACTTCACATGCAGTTTCAAAACTACGAGCTAAGCGGCGGAATAACGCCTGTGATGCTTCATTTGACGGTGTAACGGTTGCTTCAATATACTTTACTTCACTACAACCTTCTCGTTGTACTAATTCATGTAGTAATTTTGAAGCCATTCCTTTTCCTCTTTGAGAAGAATGAACACCAATCTGCCAAACAAACACAACATCTTGTCGTTCTGGAGGAATAAAAGCAGTGACGAATCCAACGACTTGATCGTTTTCTTTCGCGACAACACATGTTTCTGCAAAGAATTCACACATCATGATGTATTTATAAGCAGAGTTTTGATCGAGTGTTGACTCATTAACTAATTCCCACATCGCTGCTCCGTCTTCAACAGAAGGTTTCATAAATTGAACCGATCCTGTCTTTATGGGAGCAGGAGCCATTTGACTTTTAATGTTGGTATCCCCCTTGCATCGAATTTTGTTTACTTTTTAATCATAAGGGTAGTCTTGAAAGGACGCAACTGAGCTTAAATGGGATTAATTAGCGTGAGCTACGCTTAGATGGGATTAAGGTGTGTAGGAACATTCATTGCTGAAAATGCTACTGAATGGTTAAGTTTTCTAACTAATTGAAATTAAACGACAGAATATATAGTAGGAAACCCTTATTCTATAGGGGGTTTGTGGCTTCAATAAAATTGGAAGGGAAATAAAAAGAGAAAAACAGCCCTTTTTATAAGCTGATTTTCTCTTTTTGAGATCAATAGTAAATTACGATTTACTTCTATTTGCAGCGCGATCAGCAGCTCTAAACTCTGATCCATAACGAACCTCTTGGGCTTTACGCAATGTACTTCGCTCTTCTTGAGCTCGACGTTTTCTACTTTCCATACTGACCACCACTTTCTATAAGGTTAATACCAGTATGGTCAAAATAATGAAAGTTAATCGCAATTATGCTTCTTTTATTTCTAGTTCATCTTGCGTTGTTCTCATTAAATGAAGATGATAATGGTCTTTTTCAATTTGAAAAAGGTTATAGACGTCTTCCTTTTCGTTAATTTGCTCGTAAACATCTCGTCTAAATTCATTAGCGAGTGTACAGTAAGGTAATTTATTTGCGGCCATATAGGACCTTACATTTTCTTTCCGAATCCGCATAAAAACCGTTTGGATATCACAAGAGAAGAAGAGCTCTTCAAAGAATGCATCTTTAGCTACTTTATTATACCCTTTTCCAAAATATGGTTTCCCAATCCATGTCCCTAAGAATCCACTTTGATCGGAAATATCAAATAAGTTAATGGTGCCAATTGGTGAGCCCCACTCATCGACAATTGTGCGGGAGATGAGTTCGCCGCGTTCTTCTGCTTCAATTGTCTGTTTTGTTAAGAATACAAATTCATCATATGACTGTGCCTTCTGACGAACATATGGAAACACGGCCGGGTCCACTAACAATTCGAACAAAGCATGACAATCAGCGACGTCTCGTTTTTTTAAAATCACAAAAAGCCCTCCTTTTTGATGAGGGCAGTCTCATTCCACCCTCGAATTTAATAATGTTGCGTATCAAATTCGGGGTGGGAATCGAACCCACTAGAACCAGCATAGCTGGTGGCGCACCAATTGCCTTCCCAATGCTTATTTAATCGTTTATTAAGCGATATAGGGGATTCTAGCGTGATTAGGTTACTGAAACAATATATTAAGACTATAATTCGTTCATTTACTCTTGAATCCTTCTATATATTAAATGTTTTTATTGAAAAAAGATACCTATTTTTTATAAATTTTTCGTGAAAAAATCTCCCATTTCGTATCTTTTTTATTATTTTTTTAAAAGAGCTTTTAAAGCGGAAGGCAGAGTGGGAAATAAGTATGGATAGTTTTGTGAAATAGCTTTTTGGGGTATTACTTTTTGCCCGTCTAAAACAAGAGTACTCATTTCACCTAATAGTAGTCGTAATGCAAACGAAGGGGTAGGGAAATAGTGCGGTTTATTTAGTACGCGAGCTAACGTCTTACCAAATTCATTCATTTGACAAGGGGAAGGAGCTGTTACGTTAAAGGGTCCAACTACTTCTGATTGACAGACTGCATAGGAAAACATACGAGTTGCATCGTCAATATGAATCCAGCTTAACCACTGCTTTCCGGAGCCAAGTGGGCCTCCAATAAAGAATCGATAAGGAAGGAGCATACGGTTTAGGGCACCCTCATTTGGATCTAACACTACACCTAGTCTACAAAAAACTACACGAACGCCGTATTTAGAGGCTTTTTCAGCTTCATTTTCCCATTCTGTTACAACCTCAGAGAGAAAGTTACTTTCGCTAGGTTCGGATTGCTCTGTAAAGGTTTTGTTTAATGAGTTGCCGTAAAAACCAATGGCTGAGGCGTTGACAAGGACCTTTGGTTTGTTTGGCAATTGTTCAAAGAGATTAATGATGGCTCGTGTAGAATCAAGTCTACTTTGAAGAATCTTTTTCTTTCTTTGATGTGTCCACCTTCCTGAGCCAATTGATTCCCCCGCAAGATTAATCACGGCATCGACCTGACCTAAGCTATCTTCAGGCTTTGCATCTTGATGAAGCCATTCTATATACTGGACAGAGGGTTTGACTGGTTTATTAGAGGCATCTCTTGTTAAAATGAAAATGGAATGACCTTGTTTAATTAATAAGTCAGTTAACTTATTGCCAATAAATCCTGTACCACCTGCAATCACAATATTCATAATCGTTATCCTCCTGTGAATAAATGAATTTATTCGTTGATATTATGTTTAGTTTACGTGTAATAGGAAATGTTTTGCAAAAGTTTTAGCAGTTTAGTAAGGGAGTGAAACACTAGTGGCAGTTATAGCCAAAATTGAAATTCAAAAACGAAATAAAAGTCGATATAACATATTTTTAACTAAAGGTCAGTCCGAAGAATATGCTCTAAGTGTTGATGAGGATCTATTAATTAAGCACCGCTTAACGAAAGGGCTAGAAATTGATGAGAATACGTTAATACGATTAATTGATGAAGATGAAAAGAAAAAAACGTATAACCTAGCTATCAATTATCTCTCTTACCGTATGCGCTCTGTTCAAGAGATGAAACAGTATTTGGGGAAAAAGGAGAAAGAGCAGAAGCATATTAACGAAGTAATAAATGAATTACTTCAGCATGGATTGTTAAATGATGAGGAATTTGCACAGGCCTATATTAGGTCAAAGCAGCTAACCTTAATGAAGGGACCGTTAAAGCTTAAACAAGAGCTCATGCAAAAAGGGGTAAACGATGCGGTCATTGAAGCAGCGCTGGCAACCTTTACAGAAGGTGAACAAAAGGAAAAGATCGTAACGTGGTTAAAGAAGCAACAATCAAAGAAAAATAGCAAAGTAAGCAACAAGGCTTTTAAAGAAAAACTCTCTAATCAGCTAATAACAAAAGGCTATTCACAGCGTGTTATTGTAGAAGCGCTTCAGACTGTCGATTTCCCTGAGGAGAGTTCAGAAGAGTGGGAAGCGATCTGTTTTCAAGGAGATAAGGTTAGAAGGAAGCTTGAAGGGAAATATACTGGTTGGGAATATGAGCAACGATTCAAACAGCAACTGTATCGCAAAGGATTTCCGATGGATGTAATTGAACAATATATGAGCGAAGGAGACTATTAAATCTCCTTTTTTTATACATCAGGTTTGTGAATTGTTGAACAAACTTTATGTATAATAATAATGAGAAGAGTTCTTATAATATTTATAGAGATTTCTAGAAAACGGGGAGTGAGGACAATGGTTACTATTATCGCTCTAACACCCATCATCAAGCAAGTGGAGGCATTGATACGATTCGTAACAGTTTTTTAGGAATTAGCAATGACCGCCGGATACAACTCATTCTAATTGCTTGGTTGTTTGGTGCATTTATTGAGGGGGCAGCTGGGTTTGGTACTCAGGCCTAATTGGTTTAATTCTCGCGTTCTTTTTGTAACCAATTCCTTTGTTTGTTAGACAAGATTCAACTATAATAAAAGGGGATGAACGGGAGGGACAGAAGAATATGGAACAACAACAGAAACGGTTTAGTCAAATGACAGAATATGAACTACGAACTGAAATTGCACGATTGAATGAAAAGGCTAAAAAAGCGGAACAACTAGGGATGTCAAGTGAATTTGCTGTATATGAACGTCGTGTACTTTTAGCAAAAGCCTATTTGTTAAATCCAGAAGATTTTGAGCCGGGAAAGACTTATGAAATAGAAGGTGGATCTTCATTCCGAATTTCCTATATGAATGGTTATTTTGCTTGGGGGTATAGAGACAATCAAACAAATTTAGAAGCTGTGCCTATTTCTTTATTTGTTAAAAAAGAAGGAGAAGAGTAATTTCTTCTCCTTCTAAAATGAAAAGTTATCTTTGCTCTGCTTTTCTGTGTAATTTAACTTTAATATCGGTTTGACTCATCTGAGTTTCGCCGCCAATTTGATTGGAAGCGTGCTTTGGACTAGCACGAGGTGAATCAAATGGACTTTTATATTCTTGTCCAGCTTGGAAATTCATACTCCTCTTACCCATAGGTTGGCACCTCCAGAAACGTTGGTTGTAATTAAACACAAATTAATTACAAATTTTTAATTGTTCGTATCACCATCAGTTGTTCTCATACGCTCTCTAGGTCGCGTATTAATGCTTAAATCTGCACGTTTGGATTCATTTTTATTTCGAATGCCTTTTGGTGAATTCCCCTCGAACTTAATATGGTTTGGAAAGCCTTTTGCTTTGTTTCGCATTGATGGACCCCCCTTCCAACGTGTTCAATAGTATTATTAGCTCACATCACTAAGTTATGACACGTAAACTTTGTCAAAGGAGGAAAACGGTGTGGAGGATAGGTTCCAACGATTAGCCGAACAGTTATTAGCTATTAATTCAAATATTACTGCATCGCAAGCAAGAACGTGGGTTGAAAGTTTATGGGAAGATTTTGAAACAACTCGGGCAAAAGGAGGATGGTCTTATCAAGGGCAAGATCAAACGGAGAAGATTGTTACAAAGTGGATCAGCCAATATGGACCTTATTTGCATCAATACAATCCGAGCAAAGAAAAATTTTCTCATCTAAATAAAGATGACGAGATGAAGCATTAAAAAAGGGGGGAATCTCAAAAGGTTTATTAACCTGATGGGACAACCCCTCTTTTTATTTATTCAGTAGCAATATTTAACTTTTTTTGAAGCGTCTCTTCGCTAAATACCCAACCTGTATAAGAACTTAAAATTTTTAAATTCTTATCGAGTTGGACAATTGCTACAAAAGGATAGTGTCCTTTGCTCCGATAACGTAAATCAATAAACCGTACTTCCGTAATATCATTTTCTTTATCTTCAATTTCCCAGCGATACGAAGGTGAAAATGATAAGAATGCTGCTAAATTTGGATCTTTTCTGGCCTCATTAATAACAGGAATATCTGGAATCGGGTCAAATGCATATTGCTCAAAGTATTCAATTTGATGATTTCGATATTCTGTCACAAACATTATTTCAGGTGTACGAATGACCATATGCCACTGATTCCATCTAATGGAGGGAGAGACAAAAATATGACTAGCATCAGGGTGCAATTTCTTTGCGTGATTGACGACTCGCTTTTTCTCCCAAATTCGCCAATTATAATACACAATTAACACTAAATATAATAGCAAAATGGTTGGACCTGGTCGTGCTAAACCAAGTCCCCATATGCCAAATGCCACAAGGTGACTAAAGAAAATGAATGGATCAAAAATGTTAATAATCCCAAGTGCAATCCATTTGTTTGAAAAGGGCCTAAGTGCTTGCGTTCCATAAGCATTAAAGATGTCGACAAATACATGGAGAAAAACAGCAATAAAAGACCAAAGGAATACGATAGACCAGTTAGTTTCCGGAGTGATAATCAAAATACCACTCGTAATTAGAAGAGGCCATATAAAAATGGCAGGAATGGAATGTGTAATCCCACGATGGTTACGTATGTATACAGCATTATTTCGTAATTTTAATACTGTATCGAAATCAGGTGCTTGCGAGCCGACGATTGTAGCGATCATGACCGACGTTGGAAGCAATGGATCGTTTGCAATTGTTGGGCTTAACGTCGCTAATCCACCGAGAGCAACGCCCATTACTACATGAGTACCTGTATCCATCGTGTGTGATACCTCCTTATCGATCTAAAACATGGTATAGTTTATTTATACCCGAAAAGACACTGTTTAAAAAGGGGAGATTGGAAGAAATGACGAAACCTTTACAGATTTTTATGGAATATAAAGTGAATAAAAATTATATCAGTGAATATGAGCAGGCAATGAAAGAGATTATGGATGTACTTCCCGATTTCGAAGCAAAAAATATTCAGTGGTATGTTGCCGACGATCAGCCGCATCTTTATGTAGAGATGTATGAAGTTCCAACGACATCTCATTACCAAATTTTAAAGAAGCTACGACGGTCGAAAGAACATCCTGTTTTCAGCAAGATGGTACCATTAATTGAAGGTGGAGCAGATAAAATACACTGCTGGGCTTTTCAAAGGAAGGAATAGTGATTTTACGTTGGAACAAAAGCAATTAAGAAATTTTAACATCACTGGATTTCAGCATCAGTTAATTAGTTGGTTTCAAGAGAATCAACGTGAGTTGCCATGGAGAATATCGAAAGACCCTTATCGAGTTTGGGTGTCCGAAATTATGTTGCAGCAAACAAGGGTAGATACGGTTATCCCGTACTACAATGCATTTATGAGAGAGTTTCCGACTCTTGAAGCATTGGCTGAAGCAGAAGAAGATCGAATATTGAAAGCATGGGAAGGTCTTGGTTATTACTCTCGTGTTCGTAATTTACAGACGGCTGTTCGTGAAGTGGTGGAACGGTATAAAGGGACGGTGCCTGATACAAGGGAGGAGATCTCTGCTTTAAAAGGGGTTGGACCATATACGGCTGGAGCTGTCTTAAGTATTGCTTATGGGAAACCAGAGCCTGCAGTAGATGGAAATGTTATGCGAGTACTTTCTAGAGTATTACTGGTCGAAGAGGATATTGCGAAAGCATCTACGAGAAAACTCTTTGAAAACATATTATATGAGCTTGTCTCCAAAGACGATCCATCCTCATTTAATCAAGGCTTAATGGAGCTAGGAGCGCTTATTTGTACACCTACTTCTCCAGGGTGTTTGCTTTGTCCGATAAGAGAGCATTGTCGTGCTTATGATCAAGGAAAGCAAGATGAACTGCCGATAAAGTCAAAAAAGAAAAAACAAACGTCTAAGCAAATGGCAGCAGTAGTTCTTCGTAATGAGCGTGGAGAGGTAATGATTGAAAAACGTCCGGAAAAAGGCTTATTAGCTAGGCTTTGGCAATTTCCTAACTTTGAAGTTACTGGTGAAATATCTGTAGCAGATCAATTTAAGAAAAGTTACGACATAGAAGTGTTATTAGGTGAACCTATTCAAAAGGTTGAACATGTTTTTTCCCATCTGATATGGAATATAACGGTTTATGAGGGGCGGGTAAGTGGTCAACCTGATGGTGGACAAGCTACAAGAAGGTGGATTCCAATAAATGAAATTGAAAAGTATGCTTTCCCTGTTTCGCATCAGAAAATAATACAGAAATCGTTATTGTAATGGAGGGGTCCTAATGGATTTGCAGTTAACCAATAAAGTAGTTCTTGTTACGGGAGGTTCAAAAGGAATCGGATACGCAATTGCTTCCGCTTTTCATAAAGAAGGAGCAAAAGTGGCGATTGTAGCAAGGGGGAAAGAAGCACTTTATGATGTGCAAGCAAAGTTAAAAGAAAACATTGTAACAATTCAGGCAGATATGACAATAGAAAAAGAAAGAGAACAAGTTGTCGAAAAAGTATTAGATGCCTATGGAACAATTGATATCCTTATCAACAATGTAGGAGGAAGCAATGGTTCCACTACAGCTGAAACGGAACTCGAATTATTTCATGAAGCGTTTGAACTAAATTATTTCTCTGCTGTGCATTTTAGTAAGCTTATTCTACCTTATTTAAAAGAAAAGCAAGCTGGAAGCATTATTAATATATCATCTATTTTTGGAAGAGAAGCAGGGGGTAAAGTAACATATAACAGTGCGAAGGCCGCAATGATAAGCTTCACAAAAGCATTAGCCGATGAAGCAATAAAGGATGGGGTTCGCGTTAATGGTGTCGCACCTGGTTCCATTCTTCACCCATCTGGCAACTGGCAAAGAAGGCTGGATGAAAACCCAGAAAAAATAAACAAATTTGTTCAAAATGAAATTCCTGCAGGACGATTTGGAACAGCAGATGAAGTAGCTAATGTTGTAACCTTTTTAGCTTCTGAAAAAGCTAGCTGGGTTGTAGGTGCAACCATTAATGTAGATGGAGGGCAATCTAAGTCAAACTTCTAAGGGGTCAGCCCCCTTTGTCACGCTTTTACAGTGAAAAAGGGGGGTCTGATTAGTAAGATTTTCTCTGTATGAAATGAAGTTGGGATGAGGTACCTTTACATATATATTTTATCAATATGTACCTAGGTTGGTGGTAAGACATTAGGAGAGCAGGGGTGTAATTGTTAGAAGTTAGAGCACTTATTGTAATGAAATAATAACTTTTTTAGAGGTGTTATTTTGCACCAAGTCTTTCCATAATGAAAATTTTTGAAAAGCATAACCGTTGTCAATAATATATTTTGCTTGGTAGATTCCTTCTTCAATTGAGTGGGCATTTCCACAAAGCCAAATACGCACGCCTGCATTCAAGAGAACAGTATTGAAAAAGGGAAGATCGGCTTTTCCTTGTAAGACAGATAAAATCATGTCGCATTGTTGTTTTAGTGACCACTGAATGTCAGGATAGTGAACTTGTAATTCCATTAGTTCAGGGTCGATGATTAATTGTGTTGTTTCTTCTTTTGTAACCCATTGTACTCGAGTAATACGTTCTACTGATATATCATCTGAGCCTTCTAAACCTTGAATGACTAGCCCCTTATCGACACCTGTTCGGCGCAGAACTTCAACTACTTTGTCAACGATGGTTCCATGGTAGATGCCGAGTGTCATAAAAGGTGCGTCGGATAGTCGGAGTAATTTTTCAACCGTATTTAACAACGTCCTCATTCCAATCTCTGTTCTGATTGACCGCAATTGAGCTAAGGGAAGGCACCATTTTTCAGTAGGGATAAACAAAAATCCAGTTTGTTCTGCGGCTTTAAGTAAAGATGTTGCATCCAATTGCTTTGGAACAGCCTCTAACCCTGTCAATAAATCATTTAAAGTTAAGCCATGTTTTGGTGGGAGGGGCGGACTGCTGTGCAATGTTACGGGTAATCCACTCGCACATAAGACAAACGCTGTAGGTAAAGTCGAATAAAAAGATTTATTTCTTCCATCATACGGTCCAGCACAATCTAACCCTCCAGGAATGGGGTGGATCTTGCTTTTTGATCGACATACGTCAATAAAGGCCTTTATTTCTTCTGGCGATGACATTTTAATTCGTTCTGCAATGAGAAAAGCGCCAATTTGAGCGGGGGTAGCCGCTCCATTAAAAATCAACTCCGCTGCTTGTACACTTTCATCATAGGTTAAATCCCTGGAGCCTCTTTTACCACGACCTACTTCTTTTAGCAGAGAATTCATCATATTGTTACCCTCCTTATTTATTAGCCACTAGTATTTGATAAGCTGTAATAATTGAAATTGCAACATCGACCACTCGTTTTCGTTCATCCATCGCTTGCTTACGTATAAAGTCATATGCTTCTTGCTCAGAAATCTTTTTTAATTCGCAAAGAATCGCTTTTGCTTTTTCGAGGTGTTTTCGTTCTTCTAATTTTGAGAGTAACAATTCTCTCTCTTCTTGCCATTGGATACGTTGCAGAAAACGATTCGAGCATAAATGAAGAGACCAGTGTATTTCTCTATTACTCATGTTTGAATTTAGCAAAGCATCAATGTCAATTTCTAGTTCACATATTTCATCCATATGGGACGAACCCTCGTGGAACCACCAAATTAGGGGAAGAGAACGATGATTAAGGGATTGTTTGGCGAAAATTTCAATTTTTGCTATCGATGAACAAATAATAAG
Organism: Halalkalibacter sp. HAAS-P013; assembly: GCF_056619925.1. Classification (NCBI taxonomy): domain Bacteria; kingdom Bacillati; phylum Bacillota; class Bacilli; order Caryophanales; family Bacillaceae; genus Halalkalibacter; species Halalkalibacter sp. HAAS-P013. The sequence continues at coordinate 17,545 of NZ_JBWQTU010000011.1, read as the reverse complement.
TGCATCGACCTGATGAATGTACGTACTAACTGCGGATACATCCGTAGTTTTGATAACACGATAACCAAGATCTTGTAATCTGCTACCCAAGTTTGTAGAATCAGTTGGCTTATAATAGTCTTTAACTTCAGGATCTATAAACAAAAGAAAACGATCTATCATTCTCCAGCCACCTCTCCGTATGTCTTTGAATTTCAAATAATCGGGTAATTTTAACATCGTAAGATGCATTTAAAATACCTTATTTTCAAATTGGATTATAACAACAGAATTACTTTTTGGTTGAAAATCTGTTACATTTTCTGTCAGGCTTTGTTGACGAAAGAGATAGATCGTTATAACCTAAGTGTAAGCAACGGCGATCAATGAAGACGCCTATTGACACAGTGACGTGTTCAATTAATGACAGGAAAAACTGTCAACCAAAACAATTGGTTTGTATATGACTTCCATCAACGAAGGTGGAGTAACTCGGCAACGAAGCCGCGAAGGACAGTATCTATGACCATACTATGCCTTTGCGGCTTTTTCATTTTATGCAAATTAGAAAAATGGAGGGAATTATCGCATGTCATTATCTGAATTTTTAAAATTTAAAAAGGGGAGTATCGTTCAAGAAAGGGGGGACTTCAATGAGTAAATCATTTACTAGACGAGATTTCTTAAAAAAATCTAGTATGGCAGGTATCGCTGCATTAATGGTGCCAAGCGCGTTCCTGGCAGCATGCGGGAGTAATCAAGAAAGTGCGATACCACAGAATAGCGGGACGTCAGAGGGTGGAAAAAAGATAACAATAGGATTTATTCCACTGACAGATTGTGCGTCTGTTGTTATGGCGAAGGAATTAGGACTTTATGAGAAGTACGGTGTTGATGTAGAAGTAACAAAGGAAGCTTCATGGGCCTCCGTACGAGATAAGTTACTAAGTGGAGACTTAGATGCGGCTCATTGCCTTTTCGGAATGCCATTCTCTGTTTATACAGGGGTTGGTGGAGCAGCTGGTAGCGAGTTACCGATTGCAATGCTACTCAATGCAAATGGACAAGGAATCACCCTTTCGAAAGATCTTGTTCAGGCTGGTTTCCGTGATATTTCAGCAGCAAAGAATGTGATCGAAAACGCGATGGCTGATCGTGAGTTAACATTTGCGATGACCTTCCCAGGTGGAACCCATGACCTCTGGTTACGCTACTGGATGGGTGCTGTTGGCATTGATCAGGCCAAAACGCAAATTATTACGATTCCACCACCACAAATGGTTTCAAATATGCAAGTAGGGAACATGGATGGATACTCTGTAGGTGAACCTTGGAACGGAGTTGGTGTTCGCCAGGATATCGGTTTCACTCATATTTCTTCTCAAGATATTTGGCAAGATCACCCTGAAAAAGCGCTTGTTCTTAATAAGAGTTTTAGCGAAAGAACAGATGAGCTGAAAGGGGTCATGAAAGCCATTCTTGAAGCTTCACAGTGGCTTGATGACCTGGATAATCGCAAAGAAGCGGCGAAAGTCATTGGGCATCAAGCATATGTCAACGCTCCACCAGAAGAAATTGAAAATCGCTTGCTCGGTAAGTACAATCTTGGAGGTGATTTAGGGGAACATGTTTATACGGACGACTATATGCTCTTCCATAAAGGGGGTAACGTTAATTTTCCACGTAAATCCCATGCTATGTTCTTTATGAGCCAGTATGTGCGGTTTGGATATTTAAATAACCATCCAGACTACGAGCAAATTGCAAACAAATTAATCATGCAGGACCTATATCAAGAAGTTGCAACCGAAATGGACATCGCGATTCCTGACGATGATATGAAGCCTTTTGAATTGAAAATCGATGGCGCAATTTTTGACCCAGCAGATCCAGCTGGATCACTAGAGCAATATGGAGGTGCTTAATATGAGTAAACAATTGGAACACAGTGTGAAATCTAGTTCAGTTAGTACAGGGAAGGGATTTGCCCTCCCCCCATACGTTAAGGATGCCTTAGGGAAATTAGGCTACTTAGTTGGGAGCGTGGCGATTCTCGTTCTTCTTTGGGAGATTGCTAGCCGATTCTCAGCCCAATCGTTACCAAGTCCAATCAGTACATTTGGTGTACTTTGGTCAATTCTTTCCGACCCTTTTTACAATTACGGGCCAAATGATAAAGGAATTGCGCTACAATTTGCTGCTTCGTTGCAACGGGTGTTCACTGGATTTATTTTAGGTGCCCTTGTAGCCATTCCATTAGGAATTTTAATGGGGGTTACCCCATTTTTCAAACAGATTTTTGAACCGATTGTCGAAGTATTAAGACCTGTTTCCCCATTAGCATGGTTCCCTATTGGATTAGCAGTTTTCCAATCAGTAGGTCCAGCAACGATTTTTATTATTTTTATCACATCACTCTGGCCAACCGTTGTAAATACTGCCTTTGGGGTTTCAGCCATTCCAAAAGACCATCGCAATGTTGCTGCTGTCTTTCGGTTTTCAAAGTGGAAATATTTAACGAAAATCCTGTTGCCTTACACGTTACCGCACATTCTTACAGGGTTACGCCTAAGCATGGGAGTTGCTTGGTTAGTAATCGTTGCAGCTGAAATGCTTTCAGGCGGCGTTGGGATCGGATTTTTTGTTTGGGATAGTTGGAACGCACTTAGCTTAGAACGTGTAATTGCTGCGATCATACTGATCGGATTAGTCGGCCTCGTTTTAGACAGGGGATTTCATTATATTCAAAAACGATTCACATATGGAGGGTAATGCGCTATGGCTTATTTAGATTTGCAGAACATTGGAAAGGTATATCCAACGAAACAAGGTGACTTTGAAGTGCTTCGAAATGTTGACTTATTAATTGACCGAGGAGAATTCGTCTCATTAATTGGACATTCTGGCTGTGGAAAATCCACGGTTCTGAATATCGTCTCAGGACTGGAGAAGGCAACGACAGGGAAGGTGCTTTTAGATGGGAAGCCAATAACAGGACCAGGGCCCGAGCGTGGGGTTGTTTTTCAGAACTATTCGTTATTACCGTGGCTAACGGTATGGGGGAATGTCTATGAGGTCGTAGACTCTGTTTTCCCAAAACATATAAAGGCAGAGAAAAATGAGATTGTCGAACATTTTCTGACAATAGTTGGACTTTGGAAGCATCGACATAAGCGCCCGGATGAAATCTCAGGAGGGATGAAGCAACGAGCAGCAATTGCTCGTGCATTCGCAGTGAAGCCGCAAGTGCTCTTACTCGATGAACCTTTTGGGGCATTGGATGCTCTAACACGATCTACGCTTCAAGATGAACTTGTAAACCTGATGAAGTCGACAGGGACAGGAGAAGAAAGTGAATCAGAACATAACGGTACTGATACCGTCATTATGGTCACTCATGATATCGATGAAGCCATTTTTTTATCTGACCGCATTGTGGTCATGACAAACGGTCCATCAGCAACGATAGACACAATTATTAAAGTTCCGGTCAAACGGCCGCGTGACCGAAGAGAAATGATCAATCAGCCCGTATATAACGAATTGAAGCAAGAGTTATTAGAGTACCTTCATGGAACTCCTGCTGCACATTAAAATAGTGTTATTCTCTTCATATCGTCAAAAAAATTAGGTCAAATAAATTTTAATCAAAAGGAGTCGTTTAAATGGGGATTGGATCAATTGGTATTCCGGGATTAATTTTAATTTTAATTATTGCGCTTGTGGTATTTGGACCGAAGAAACTTCCCGAGATTGGAAATGCTTTTGGGAAAACATTGTTAGAGTTTAAAAAAGGAACAAAGGAACTCACGGATAGCCTTGAGGAACCGTTACAAGATGATGGAGAAAAAAAGAAAGCATAATAAAAATGTGGCTCCTAGTATAAACCATTAGGGTTTATACTGGGGGCAATAAAATACCAGATTATGTCTTAGGAGGTGATAGTATTGGAACAAATTTCATCTATGCCAGTCGTTAATCATTTAGAGGAATTGCGCACTAGAATTATTATAATCTGCTTAGGTTTTGTTGCTTTTTTTATTTTGTCTTTTATATATGTTAAGGAGATTTACGAATTTTTGATAAAAGACATCGATTATAATTTAACAATTCTTAGTCCAATAGATGTAATTTGGGCATATGTGATGATTTCGTCAGTGGTTGCTCTCGCTTTTTCAATACCATTAATTACCTACCAAGTATGGAAATATATCTCGCCTGGCTTGAAGAAAGAAGAAAGGTCTGCTGGCCTTTTTTATATTCCCATATTCCTTTTGCTCTTTATTTTAGGATTATGCTTTGGGTTTTATATTATCTTTCCTCTAGTGATGAACTTTCTAATGTCGATGGTGGATGGGCAGTTTGAAACGATGTTTACAATCGATCGTTACTTTAAATTTATGTTTTCGTTGACCGTACCGATTGCTCTGCTCTTTGAATTACCAGCGGTTGTTTTATTTTTAACGAAAATTGGTCTCATTACACCTAAAGCGCTAGTTCGTAAACGGAAGTATGCATATTTTGCCCTTGTGTGTGTGTCTGTTTTCATTACTCCGCCAGACTTTTTATCAGATGTGTTAGTTATTATTCCATTACTATTACTTTACGAGGTGAGTATTACATTATCGAGGGTAATATATCGAAAAAAACAATCCGATTAAAACGATTTCTACAAACTAAGTAATATAAAGGATTTTCTCTTCAAGTTGTGCTGGGACGTCTTTTTTTTAGTGAAAATTATTTAACACCTCGGGATTGCTTATATAGTCTTCTATAAAGAGACATTCATGCTGTATCATAATCAACTCAATATTTCTGTTATTCTTTACAGTAATAAAGCAGGGTCTGACCCCGCTTTATTACTGATCATCATTGATCATGTGAATTTCTTTTATTTTTTGTTTAGTTTCTGCTGTTCCTAGCCGATAAAGTTCTTCATATACATCATTTAATCCTCGTTGATATTCGTTCCGATCTTCGTCAACTTGCTCGTCATCGAAGTGGCGAAATGTAAACAAGTTACCTAGTTCAAGGTCATGAGATTGTACTTCGTGTAATAAATCCTCTAATGCTTTTTTCTCAGCTGGTGTTGCTTCAATTTCATATTCAATCAATTGTCCATCATCGACTTTAGTAGAGCTAATCGTATCCATGCTAATTGGGTTTAAGTTGACGTAGAACAATTCCTTTTCCATCAAATAAACTCCTTTCCTTTTAATTAACTTTATTTTTATGGTTCCCCATAAAAATAAACTTTAACAAAAAGGTTGTCTCAAAGTCAGGACCAGAGATGTAGCGACTCCGCACATTGCTTCGGGGGGCATAAAAGGTCAAATTTGTGATAGCTCTGTTACTTTGAATGGTCTAAGATAATCCGCCCATCGTATACTTTCTTCTCTAATGCTTCATGAGCCGAAGCCGCATCTACATAAGAAAAGACTTTTCCAATGTGTGAAGTGAAAGTTTCACTCTCTAATCCCTTTGATATAAAGTTTCCGGCACTCACTAATTCTTCTAATGGGGCAGTAAATAGGAAAACTCCTATGAGTGATGCGTGCTTCATATTTAATTGACGCCACATTAATGGAGGGGTGTTGTTAACGGGCGATCCAATCGTGATAATTCGCCCACCTAATTTAATCATTTCTAAATCCTTCTCCATATTTTCACTAAACGACATATCTAAAATAAGTGAAACACCAGCTTCATTTGTCAGCTTTTTCACGCGTTTTACGAGATCCTCGGCTGTGTATATAATTACTTCATCTGCTCCGGCCCCTTTTGCAATAGCTGCTTTTTCTTCATTTCTCGCAGTTGTGATAACGTAGGCACCTGCTTCTTTAGCGAGTTGAATGGCTGCATGGCCGACAGCTCCAGCTCCTCCGAAAATAAGTACTGATTCATCCTCTTTTAGTTGACCTCTATTAAATAAAGAGAGATACGCAGTCATATATGGCATAGCAATTGCTGCCCCTTTATCAAAAGTCAACTTCTTAGGAAGAGGAAAAACAAGGTCGCTAGAAACAGCAACGAATTCAGCAGAAGCCCCTTTAGCATTAGTTGCCCAGACGCGATCGCCGATTTGAATGTTATTTACATCATTACCAACCTCAACAACCTCTCCTGCTAAATCAAAGTGGGGGATGTGAGGAAATGATTCAACTTGGCGTATTCCTTTTCTAAAATATGTATCAACTGGATTAATACCACTTGCTTTTACATGTATGAGAACTTCATTGGCCTGTATGGTTGGCTTTGGTACCTCGGAGACTTTTAAAACATTTGGATCTCCGTATGATTCATAAACAACTGCTTTCATATCTGACCACTCCTTTGCATGATTTCAACTTCATTTTAAAGCAAAAGTGGTTAAATTCCTATATAAGACATCAGTGAATTTACGGGGCTGTCTCAAAAGTCTGGAACAGAGGTGGCAATGGGTAGTTCGCTACGCGCGGTGAGTGTGTAACTCACTCCTCTCAAGTTTTTTTTCGTGTAGCGATTCCGCATATTGCTTTAGAGGGTACTGAAAAAGTCTCTTTTAGCAACTTCGAGGAAGCAGCAATGGCTCCACACGTTGTGCGCCTGCTATGAGAAATCCGCTCATAGCAGGCTTAAGACAAAGCAACGGTTCCACTCATTGTTTAAAGGCAACTGAAAAAAGGTGAAAACCGTTCCTTTTTCAGTTGCCTCATCAATCATAGTGAGGTTTAGTACCTTGTGTCCAAGTTGCTTCTTGGTGTAGGCCGCCTCTTGCTTCTATTTCACGAATAATTTCTCGATGGATACTGGCCCCTTCGGCATTAAGATAGGGGGTCATCTGTTGTAATCCATGATGAAAATAAGCCAGCTCTTTTTCTGTCCATTGATCAATGGACATCATGGAAAGTTCTGTCATGTCTCTTCCAACATACATTCAATCGTCCTCCTTATTAGGTTTGGTTTTAGTGTTTCTGTTCTGTGAACGCCCTATACGATATAATGAGTACAGATGAAAAAATGGAGGATTGGTCATGGGAAAAAAAGTAGCATTAGTAACAGGCAGCAGCAGAGGAATCGGAAGGTTAATTGCCCTTAAGTTGGCCGAACGTGGTTATGATATAGTCGTAAATTACGCCAGAAGTAAACAAGCAGCGTTAGACGTAGCAAAAGAGATTGAAGAACTAGGTCAAAAAGCACTCGTCGTAAAAGCGAATGTAGGGAAGCCTGAAAAAATTAAAGAGCTTTTTGAAAAGATTGATGAAGAATATGGAAGACTCGATGTGTTAGTAAATAATGCAGCGTCTGGAGTTCTTCGTCCCCTTATGGAATTAGAAGAGAGCCATTGGGATTGGACAATGGATATTAATAGCAAAGCCCTTCTATTCTGTGCACAAGAAGCGGCTAAAAGAATGGAAAAAACAGATGGAGGTCATATCGTTAGCTTAAGTTCTTTAGGCTCGATTCGCTATTTAAAGAATTATACAACCGTTGGTGTATCAAAAGCAGCTGTTGAAGCATTAACTCGTTATTTAGCTGTAGAGCTAGCGGAAAAAGGAATTGTTGTGAATGCTGTTTCTGGTGGTGCAGTTGATACGGATGCATTAACTCATTTTCCAAACCGTGAGGAACTTTTAGCAGATGCTGCGGCAAGAACACCAGCTGGACGAATTGTCGAAGCAGAAGATTTAGCCAACACCGTATTATTTCTATTATCAAAAGAAGCTCATATGATTCGCGGACAAACGTTAATTGTTGACGGGGGAATTTCTCTTTTAACATAAATTAATTTAGTTGCATAAAGGATCTCATCACCGGACATCTTAATAGTCGTGGAGGTGATATCAAATGAACAACCAACAAAACCAACAAGGTCAACAACAAGCATCTAAAACAAATGCTCAACAAGTACGCCGTCAAAACCAAGCTTCTGCTCAAGGTCAAGACACTGAATTTGCTAGCGAAACAAACGCTCAAGAAGTTCGTCAGCAAAACGCTCAATCAGCAGCTCGTAAGCAGAAAAGTTCTTCAAACCAACAACAACAGTAATTCTTAAAAACAAAGCACTCTTTGGCAATTCGCCCAAAGGGTGCTTGTTTCTTATACATAGACTTTTATCGATTGAAGAGGTTTGCATTTCAAATTAACTGACGAAACGTTATAATAGAGAGTGAATGTAAGCAAATGAAGTGATTAAGTGAGAGTTATTAGTAGAGAATAGAGTAGATGAGCTTATTTTTTAATGGCAACATAATAACTACTCTACCCTACAGACGTCCGAAATCATGCAAGGAAGGGAGTTTAATATGAATTTTCCCAAAGTAGGAAGTAATATTGAAATCCATAGCTACAAGCATAATGGATTGATTCATCGGATTTGGGAAGAAACAATCGTGCTTAAAGGGACGTCAAAGGTTGTAATTGGAGGAAATGACCGAATTCTAGTGAAGGAATCGGATGGAAGGAATTGGAGAACACGGGAGCCGGCTATATGTTATTTTGATTCCGAACAATGGTTTAACACGATCGGTATGATACGTTCAGATGGTATTTATTACTATTGCAACCTTGGGTCACCTTTTACTTGGGATGAGGAAGCGTTGAAATATATTGACTATGACCTCGATATTAAGGTGTTCCCAGATATGACCTTTAAGCTCTTAGATGAAGATGAATATGAGCTGCACCGGAAACTAATGAACTATCCGCCAGCTGTAGATGATATTCTCAAACGAAGTGTAGATGAATTGATCTCATGGATACACCAAAGAAAAGGACCGTTTGCACCACAATTTGTTGAAAGCTGGTATGAAAGATTTTTACAATATCGTTAAAATCAAAGGGTCTGACTCTTGGGAGTAGCTAGAATCGCTCTCGATATTTGAGTCAGGCCTTTGTCTTAGAAAAGAGGGGGTGACGAAGCTGGATAGTATGAAGCGCTATATGGCATTCGTCAAGCCGTATTGGAAGGAAATTATTGTAACCATTATCATTGGGATTTTTAAATTTGGGATCCCATTGTTACTTCCTTTAGTAATGATGTATGTCATTGATGACATAATATTTGCTGAAGCGATGTCACAAGATGATAAGGTTTCATTATTGTTCAAAATAATGGCGGTTATGTTTTTTATATTTGTCTTCTTGCGTCCACCTATCGAATATTTTAGACAGTATTTTGCGCAGTGGATTGGTAGCAGAGTTCTATATGACATTCGAGATCAACTATTTACCCATATCCAAAAGTTGAGTTTGCGTTATTATTCTAATCGTAAAGTTGGGGAAATTATTTCTCGTGTCATTCATGACGTTGAACAAACGAAGAATTTTGTTATTACAGGGTTAATGAACATTTGGTTAGACCTAATTACAATCGTAATTGCTATTATCATTATGTTAAATTTAAATGTTTGGTTAACGCTTGTTGCCATTTCTATGTTCCCGTTATATGGATTCTCTGTGAAATACTTTTATGCAAGACTAAGACATTTAACTAGAGTTCGTTCACAAGCATTAGCAGAGGTACAAGGTCATTTGCATGAGCGTGTACAAGGGATGAGTGTCATCCGTAGCTTTGCGCTTGAAGATCATGAACAAAAACAATTTGCAAAAAGAAATAGTCATTTTTTAAACCGAGCAATTGATCATACAAAATGGAACGCAAAAACGTTTGCCGTTGTCAATACCATCACAGATGTTGCTCCATTACTCGTTATATTCGTGGCTGGCTATTTTGTTATTACAGGTAGTCTAGAAGTTGGTGCAATGACTGCGTTTGTACTGTATATGGAACGACTATATGGACCTTTAAGGCGTCTTATTAATTCGTCAACAACACTGACACAATCAATTGCGTCAATGGACAGGGTTTTTGAGTTCATTGATGAAAAGTATGATATTGAAGATGAGTCACATTCTAAATATTTACATCGGGCACGTGGCCATCTTGAATTTAGAAATGTAACCTTTCATTATGATAATGAAGAAAAGCCTGTTCTGAAAAATTTGCAGTTGGACGTTAAACAAGGGGAAACCATTGCATTTGTCGGAATGAGTGGTGGAGGGAAAAGTACATTAATTAGTCTAATTCCCCGTTTTTACGATGTGACGTCTGGACAAATCTTATTAGATGGTACGGATATAAAAGATTTCAAAGTGCGTAGTCTTCGTGACAATATTGGGATGGTGCTGCAAGATAATATTTTGTTTAGTGACTCGGTGAAACAGAATATTTTAATGGGAAGACCTGATGCCAGTGAGGAAGAAGTGGTGGCAGCGGCTAAAGCTGCGAATGCTCATGATTTTATTATGAACCTTCCTAAAGGATATGACACCGAGGTCGGTGAGAGAGGGGTCAAGCTTTCTGGGGGGCAGAAGCAACGTGTGGCTATTGCGCGTGTTTTCTTGAAAAACCCACCAATCTTAATATTTGATGAAGCGACATCGGCACTTGATTTAGAAAGTGAACATTATATTCAAGAAGCTCTTGAAGTTCTAGCTAAAGACAGAACAACCTTTATCGTTGCGCACCGACTTTCTACGATTACGCATGCAGACCGTATTGTTGTCATTGAAAATGGTGAAATTGCTGAAGTTGGAAGTCATGATGAATTAATGAACCGAAAAGGAAGTTACAAGAAATTATTCGAAGTACAACAGTTAAATTGATAAGGTCATTTTTAAAAGAAAGGACTCTACTGGGTTTAAAGTAGAGTCTCTTTCTTTTTTACTCTTCATCTCGCTCTTGAATTTTCACCTCATTTTCTTCCTGGTGATATGTGAAGAAACTATCAACAAGGTGGTCAAGGTGCTCAAGTTGTTCTTGGTACTCTATCATCTGTGAAACAGCAGGTAAAAGGTGTAACCATTGATTGTAATCAAAACATGAATGGTTTTGCAGACTAATATAATAACTCATTAATTCTTCTTTCCCTTTGTTCATTTTCTGAACTAATTCCTCGGAGTGGCTAGAATGAGCTTTTCCGATATACCTTAGTAAAATTCGATCATGATAAGAGGTCAAGTAATGAAGCTGCTTTTCGAATTTTTTATGTGTTTCACCTGTCATTAAATTTAATTCTTCAGAACGTCTTTCTAAATTTTTTAAAACATATAAGGATTTTTTTGTTGTGACGAGCATTTGTCGATAAAGGACAACTTTTCGTGCTTTGCCATATTTATTTTTCATGAAATAATTACGTTCTTCTTTATAAAGTAAATATAAATTCTCAAGTTTGACCATTTGTTCTTCTAGACGGCTTAAATCTTTTTTTAAGGAGCGATGGTCTGCTGCGTGACGAATGAGTAACATCGTCCACTGATTGATATCTTCTGTTGCGTTTAGAATTTTATGATAGAGCTTTGTTTCGTATTTTGGTGGAATGAAAAATAAGTTAATTATAAAGGCCGCTAAAACGCCAAGAAGAACAAGGGCAAAGCGCCCTGCAGCAAACTGGATAAAATCAGTTGCTGGACTTTCCATGATGATAATAACCGTCACAATAGCTAACGGGATTGTAGTTGGTTCTAACTTTACTTTTAAAATAATTGAAATGGCTAATACGACAACGAGACCGACCACAAAGGGATCATGACCAAATGTCATAACGAACATAACGGCTAACACGGCCCCGATCAGATTCGCTTGGACTTGTTCCAAGATCGTTTGGAACGTTCTGTATAGGGAGGGTTGCACAGCAATTGCAGCTGCAAGAGCTGCAAACATAGGTGGATCAAGTTCCAACCAGATTGCCAAATATAGAGAAAGCATGACAGCAAGCCCTGTTTTAAATATTCGAGCCCCAAGTTTCATATGTTTACACTAACTCCTTTATTCTTTCACTTGGAATCATAGATCCATCGATATTGATAGTATTACAATTGACTCTCAATAATACCCGGATAATGAACACCGAAGCGTACTATACAACGGATAAGAGTGTGAATCAAGCTTTTTTATATTCATTTCAAAAAAAGATGACTAACGTATGACGAACTATAAAAAATAGTACGAAAACGTTAGTCATCTTAGATTATTTATTTGTTCATTGATGCAAATGACTCATCCACTGCTTTTAATGTTTCATTAATATCTTCTTCTGTATGAGTGATTGTTAGAAACCATGCTTCATATTTCGATGGAGCAAGATTAATTCCCCGCTTTAACATTTCTTTAAAAAAGCGGCCGAACTGCTCACCGTTTGAGTTCTCTGCTTGCTCATAATTCGACACTTTGTCCGAAGTGAAGTAAAGAGTTAACGCCCCTTTTAAACGATTAATGGTAATTGTTTGATTATGCTTAGTGGCAAGAGAATGAATTCCTTCTTCAAGCAATGCACCTAATTGATCTAATTTGTCATAAGTGCCTTCTTCCTTTAATACTTCAAGACAAGCGATTCCTGCACTCATTGATGCGGGGTTTCCGGCCATGGTTCCCGCTTGATATGCAGGTCCGAGTGGAGCGACTTTCTCCATTATATCGACTCGACCGCCATAGGCTCCGATTGGTAATCCTCCACCAATTATTTTTCCTAAAGCAGTCATATCTGGTTCGATTCCTAGGTAATTTTGAGCTCCTCCATACATGAAGCGAAAGGCTGTAATTACCTCATCGTAAATGACGAGAGCCCCTGCTTCGTGAGTGAGTGTGTTCACTGCTTCTAGGAAACCATCAACAGGCTCGACAATACCGAAATTCCCTACAATCGGTTCAACTAAAACGGCAGCTACATCGTCCCCCCATTTTTCTAATACAGCTTTGTATGCCTCAATGTCATTAAAAGGGACTGTGATAACTTCTTTTGCGATACTTTTTGTCACACCTGCAGAATCTGGGGTGCCAAGTGTAGATGGACCAGACCCGGCAGCTACTAGTACTAGGTCTGAATGCCCGTGGTAGCAGCCGGCAAATTTGATTATTTTATCTCGGCCTGTATAAGCGCGTGCAACTCGGATTGTTGTCATGACAGCTTCTGTTCCAGAGTTTACGAAACGTACTTTTTCAAGAGATGGGATAGCTTCCTTTAACATTTTCGCAAATTGATTCTCGAGTTTTGTGGGTGTTCCGTATAAAACACCGTTCTCAGCAGCCTGTTGAATAGCCTTCGTAATATGTGGGTGAGCGTGACCAGTAATGATTGGTCCGTATGCGGCTAAATAATCTATGTAGCGGTTTCCGTCAACATCCCAAAAATATGCTCCTTGTCCTTTTTCCATAAAAACAGGTGTACCTCCACCTACTCCTTTGTATGCGCGTGAAGGACTATTTACCCCTCCAACAATGTGTTCTTGTGCTTCTTTATATAAAAGTTCTGATTGTGTCCAGTTCATCCTTGTCCTCCTAATGTAGTCAATGTCTTCTGTCTGTATTCAACCATAGAGGAGCGATCAGGGCAAGTTGAATGATTCTATATAAGTTACCTGCTTCATAAATTATTGTGAAAGAGGTGATAAGGTGAATTGGATATTATCGATTGCGTTAATTATAGCCACTGTTGGGACTATCGTTAGTTTATTAATGCTGCTAAGATATCGTCCAGTCAGAGGGACCCATTCAGTGTCGCTAAGGCATTTTACACTCCTTTTACTAGTTTATATAACTGTAATCTTATCTTTTTCCAATTTGTATTTAGGGTTAGAGATGTTAGGGATTGAAGTTTTAAGAGAAGGAAATTCTCATGTTGAAGGATCCGTGAACCATCTTATAGAAGATATTGTTTATTTTAGCGCAGTAACTTTACTTTCTGTTGGTTATGGTGACCTTGTTCCGGTTGGTATTGGTCGGATAATTGCTATGGTACAGGCTCTATTTGGTTACTTACTCCCAGCAGCCTTTGTCGTAACATCTGTCCTGCAAGTGACTAAGAAGGAAGAATAGTTGTCATTTTAAAGTTCTTGGGATACGCTATTATTAACTAAATCATTGGAAGGGTGAGTGAATTGACAATTCAAATTGGACAAGAGGCGCCGCTATTTTCCTTGCCAGCTAATAATGGTGAGGTGGTTTCGCTAGAAGCTTATCGAGGGAAGAACATTGTTTTGTATTTCTACCCAAAAGATATGACACCTGGCTGCACAACTCAGGCTTGTGATTTTCGAGATAAAATAGAGGATTTCTCAGACCTTGATACCGTTATTTTGGGTGTTAGCCCAGACCCTGTAGCTAGACATGAGAAGTTTATTGAAAAGTATGAGCTACCATTTTTGTTACTAGCAGACGAAGATCACAAAGTGGCCGAGCAGTATGGAGTTTGGAAACTAAAGAAGAATTTTGGAAAAGAATATATGGGCATTGAACGTTCAACATTTATCATTGATAAGCAAGGGAACGTTGTCAAGGAATGGAGAAAAGTAAAAGTGAAAGATCATGTAGCGGAGGCTCTTTCTTTCGTGAAGGAGGAGTTAGAAAAAGAATAAGTCTTTCTATATATTTAGGTAGATAAAGGCTCTCTCCAGCTTTAAATACAAAAGTAAAGTAGGAACACCATACTCTAAAGCAGAATAGTTTTAAGTATAAACCATTTAGAATGGAGGAAGAGCTTTGAAACTACTCATTTGTATTATTGATAATGTATATGCTGATGAAGTTGAACTAAAATTAAAAAAGCAAGGGTATAGAATGACCGAGTTGGCTAGTTCAGGGGGATTTTGGAGGAAAGGGAACACAACCTTCTTATTTGGAGTTGAAGAGAAGGATATAAAAGAACTGCAAGCTGCTTTGAAGTCTGTATGTCTCGACCTTGAAAAAAGGAAGCAAAGAAGCAGTAAACAAGCGCATCGTTATACATCATTTTTGTTAGATGTAAAAGATGCAGCCCCTTTTCTTGCGGTGGGGAAGTAGTTGATTTATCGCAAGATTGACAAAATATCTTTTTGTATATTATACTAATTATAAAGTAAGAATGGTTACTTGAAAGTGAGGTGCATGACAATGTCTGATCATCGTTTGCAAGATGCACTTGATGCTTTGAAAAGCACCCGTGTCCGTATGACTCCGCAACGTCATGCGATACTAGAATTCCTATATGAATCAATGACCCATCCAACAGCTGATGAAATATATAAGGCTTTAGAAGGGCGTTTTCCTAATATGAGTGTCGCAACTGTGTATAATAATTTGCGCGTCTTCAAGGAAGCTGGCATCGTAAAAGAGTTAACATATGGTGATGCATCGAGTAGATTTGATTCAGTAACATCGGATCATTATCACGTTATTTGTGGGGATTGTGGGAAGATTGTTGATTTTCACTATCCAGGGTTAGATGAAGTTGAAACTCTAGCAGAGCACGTAACAGGGTTCAAGGTGCATAGTCACCGTATGGAGATTTATGGAACTTGTCCTAAGTGCAAAGAGAAAGTTGAGCATTAAGATACCTTCTAATTGATGAGGGTGTCTTTTTTTATTTTATACATAAAAAAGGAGATGTCTGTTACCTTCCTGAGACATCTCCTTGAACTTATTTTTTTCTTGTTTTACGATTATAGTCTTCATTAAATTCCTTACCTTCTAGCGACTTGTCCATTGTTAAAGGTTCGCTGCAGTGCATACAGGCGTCGACGCGCCCTAACATTTTAGTAGCTCCTCCACAGTTTGGACAGACAACTTGAATCGTCTTGGATGAAAGCATCCCAATCCAAAAATAAACAACGGTACTACCAATAATAAAAAGAAACCCCACTAACATTGCAAGTGTCATAATGATGTAGGATTCTCTAAAGAAAATGCCAATGTACATAACGAGAATTCCTACAAATACAAGAGACAAGGCAAAGGTTCTAATTTTATTGATTTTATTTGTATATTTTAATGCCATAGTTAGTCCCTCCTAAATCTAGTAGTAGTATAGCATATAAATTATCGGTTCTTCCTTATAGAAATGTTAACAGTTAAAGAAGATTCCTTTGTTCTGTAGCAGGAGATGCCCTTTTTATGTAGAAATTGTATGTCTGAATCATAAGAGATAGTTATTAATCTTTTGCGTGGAGCTTATAGACTTGACTGTAAGTGGGATTGTTGATCTATTACATAGAGAGGGGAAGAGTTAAATGGATGTATTGTTGCGACAACTTTATCAAGACCGTGCGAGTGAAGAAGAGACATTAGCAATTCTTCTAGTAGAAAAAGAATTTTTGCCTTTATCGGTTACAGACGGTTTTGATGTCGTTATTGTCCTTATTAATTACAATCAAAATATTTCATGGGAAGTTAAACACTATACGTTAGGGGAAAGACGTGTATCGTTTCACTCGCTTAGCCAAGCGATGATGTATCAAACCTTAATAGTAGGAAACCATAGAAGGTTGGTTGATTGGTTAATTAACGGAAAAATTGTTTTTGATCGTAATGAATTTTTGAAAGATGTGAAAGAAAGAATAGATTCTTTTCCTCCTGGTGATCGTACGAAGAAAATGACGATCCAGTTTACGAAAATGTTAAGGAGGTTTGAGGAGGGAAAGTCATTATTCTATAACGGGCATCATTTTGACGCGTTTAGCAATATGATGCATTCGCTTCATCACTTAGCTCGTTTATCTTTGATTACTCATGGTTTTTATCCGGAAGTAACAGTTTGGGAGCAAGTAAAAAAGATTGAGCCACAAACGTATAAGTTGTATCAAGAGTTATTAAAGAGTGAAGAGTCGCTGGAGAAGAGGATTGAGCTTCTAATATTAGCAACAGAACTAGCAATTCATTCAAAAACAGTGTTGGGAAGTCAGCATTTTCTCTCTTTACTAGACAATAGTAGAGAACAGTTGCTTTCGGTGGCAGAATTAATGTCGCTACCTGAGGTTGAGGACTACTGTGTTGACTTAGAGCTCCTTATACGGCATTTAGTTGAAAAAGAACTAATTGAAAGTACAAGAGTTGCAACTAAAGTAGAAGGGATCGAAAAGATATTTTATCGTTTGAAAAAAAATTGAAATATATTGTTGACGTATTAATTGTATGATGATATATTATTACTTGTCGCTGACGAGGTGTCAAAAACGAAAAAATAACATCGAAAAAAACATTTGACTTCAAATGATAAAAGATGTTATGATTATCGAGTCGCTATCAGGTGACAAGTAGTTCTTTGAAAACTGAACAAAAGCCAAGCGAAATAGAGATACATGATATCTCGTCAATTTAGTAATTTAGAAAAATTACACGAAGTATCGTTAGCGATACATTTTGAGCTAATCAGCTTACCATTTTTATGGAGAGTTTGATCCTGGCTCAGGACGAACGCTGGCGGCGTGCCTAATACATGCAAGTCGAGCGGACGTCATAAGAGCTTGCTCTTATGACGTTAGCGGCGGACGGGTGAGTAACACGTGGGCAACCTGCCCTGTAGATCGGGATAACACCGAGAAATCGGTGCTAATACCGGGTAATAGAGTGAACGCGCATGCGTTTACTCTCAAAGATGGCTCCGGCTATCACTACAGGATGGGCCCGCGGCGCATTAGCTAGTTGGTAAGGTAATGGCTTACCAAGGCGACGATGCGTAGCCGACCTGAGAGGGTGATCGGCCACACTGGGACTGAGACACGGCCCAGACTCCTACGGGAGGCAGCAGTAGGGAATCTTCCGCAATGGACGAAA